>CAMJCC010000007.1 GCA_946404035.1 uncultured Clostridia bacterium
TGACGTCCCCGACCTTGACGGGATCGTTTGCAAAGCGGTGGATCTCGGTGACGGCAAGCCGCCCGTTCTCCACCGTCCCGATCATGGCGCGTCCGCTCGACGCCCCGAAATCAAAGGCAAGCACCCGTTTTCCCATAGTACTCCTCACGTGCGCGGGCTCCGCCCGCGTTTCTTTTTCCATTATACCATAAACACCTCCATAAAAGCAAGGAGAAACGCCCTTTTTTTGAATTCTTTACGATTTCTTGCAACAGACTGGAAATCCCGCCGAAAATATGGTACAATGAAAGGAGAAAAGAAAGCGGAGGGCGCTATGGTCAACGTTTTGGTAGTCGACGACGACAAGAACACGCGGAAGCTGATCCGCACGGTGCTGGAACGGGAGAACTATACCGTCTTCACCGAAAACGACGGCGAAGCGGCGCTCGCGCGGTTGGACGAGGTGCATATCGACCTGATCGTCCTTGACGTGATGATGCCGAAACTCGACGGCTACGGCTTCACCGAGACCCTGCGCGCGGCGGGCAACGAAACGCCGATCCTGATGGTCTCGGCAAAGATGCTGCCCGACGATCGGCACAAGGGATTTATCGTCGGGACCGACGACTATATCACTAAGCCCATCGACGAAAAGGAAATGATCCTCCGCATCCGCGCCCTGCTCCGGCGCGCCCGCATCAACAGCGAACGCAGGATCGAGATCGGGGACGTCACCATCGACTACGACGCGCTGACCGTCACGCGGGGGGACGAGGTGCAGGTATTACCGCAAAAGGAGTTCTTGCTCCTCTACAAACTGCTCTCCTATCCCGGCAAGATCTTCACGCGGCTCCAACTTCTCGACGAGATCTGGGGCATGGAGACCGACAGCGGATGGGAGACCGTGACGGTGCATATCGGGCGGCTCCGCAAACGCTTCGAGGGCTGGGAGGAGTTCTCCATCGAGAACGTGCGCGGATTGGGCTACAAGGGGGTAAGGCACAAATGAAAGACGAGAGAGAAAAGAACGGGAAGCAGGGCTTTCGACTGCCCGGCCTCCCGACCATCCGCAAAACGAGAAAGGCGCTGACCCTGCTGTTCGCGGGGACGGTCGTCATCGTCCTGCTTGCCGACCTCGTTCTGGTGGGGGGTGCCGCCCTGATCCTCTTCAACGCGGGGGTTTTGTCGCCGTCCGACCTGCCACGCGAGAGCGGGAACCGTGTGATCGGCTTGATGCTGGTGGTCAGTCTGGTGGTCGGGATCGGCTTTTCCTACTTCCTCGGCTGGATCTTTACCCGCCCGCTGAATATCATCATCAACAATATGAACCGTCTGGCGACGGGGGACTTCAAGGCGCGCATCCGTTTCGACTCGGTCTTCGACCGGCACCCGACCGTCGCCGAACTATCCAAGGCGTTCAACACGATGGCGGAGGAACTTGAGAACACCGAGATGCTCCGCTCGGATTTCGTCAACAATTTCTCGCACGAGTTCAAAACGCCGATCGTTTCGATCGCGGGGTTTGCCAAACTGCTCAAATCCGGCGACCTCTCCGACGACGAGCGCGAGGAGTATATCAACATCATCGAGGAGGAAAGTCTCCGGCTCTCGGATATGGCGAACAACGTGCTGAACCTGACCAAGATCGAGAACCAGACCATCCTCTCGGGGCTTACGACTTTCAACCTCTCCGAGCAGATCCGCACCTGCTTCCTCATCCTCGAAAACAAGTGGGCGAACCGCGACCTCGATTTCTCGCTCGATTTCGACGAGTACGACGTCACGGCGAACGAGGAGATGCTGAAACAGGTCTGGATCAACCTGATCGACAACGCCCTGAAATTCACCCCGGAGGGCGGGCGGATCGCTGTCAGGATCGAGCGGACGTGGGAGATCACGGTCGAGGTCTTCAATTCGGGCAGTTTCGTCGCGGAGGAGAACCGCGAACGCATCTTCCGCAAGTTCTATCAGGAGGATCCCTCGCACTCCACCCGCGGCAACGGCGTGGGGCTCTCGCTCGTCCGTGCGATCGTCGAACTGCACGGCGGCAAGGTGACCTGCTCCTCCGACGGGGAGGGCACGACCTTCACCGTGCGGCTGCCGCTCCGAAAATAAATAAAATATCTTCTTATACGCGGAGTTTCGTTTCAGTTTATTTTTCTGTGGTATTCTTCCGGAGGTAAAACGAAAAAAACAACCGGAGGATAACCAAAATGCGCAAAGTTAAGATCATTACCGACTCCTGTTCCGACCTGACCCCCGAACTGCTCGAAAGATACGGGATCGACTACGCCAAAATGAACACCGTTCTGAACGGCGAGACCAGCCCCGCCCGGCTCGAATGGACGCCGGACGAGGTGCACGCGTTCTACGACCTGATGCGCGCGGGCAAGCGGATCACCACCACGCAGGTCCCGGTCGAGGAATTCAAACGGATCTTTGAAAAGTATCTCTCGGAGGACTACGATATCGTTTACGTCGCCTGCTGCTCCAAGCAGTCGGGCTCGGTCAACACCGCGCGCGTGGTCGCCGAGAAGATGCTGCCCGATTATCCCGGCGCCGCGATCTACGTGATCGACGCGCTGAACTCCGCCATGGGCGAGGGACTTCTCTCGGTCGTCGCGGCGATGTTCGTTCAGGACGGTCTGTCCGCCGACGAGGTCGCCGAGCGCGTCACCGCGATGCGCAAGAACGTCAACGAGTACATCACGGTGCATTCGCTCGACGCGCTGGCGCGTTCGGGACGGCTCAAAGCGTCCAAGGCGTTCATCGGCAACCTGATGGGCGTCAAACCCATCCTGACCGCCGACTACTACGGCGCGCAGACCCCGATGAAGAAAGTCAGAGGGCGTCAGAATTCGCTCCGCGAGATCGTCACGCTCTTAAAAGACGCGATCGACGCCGACGGGAAATATCCGATCTTCTTCTGCCACGCCGACTGCCGGCAGGACGAGGTCGACGAGATCCTTGCGATGATCCGCGAGGAGATCCCGGGCCACGAGATCTGCGTCGGCTGCTTCGGTCCCATCATCGGCGCCTCCATCGGGCCCGACGCCGTCGGCGTTTTCGGGATCGGCAAAGAGGTCACCTTCGGCAAAGAGGCGACCGAAAACTGACCGATGGATACGTGTAGAATTGACGGGTCGGTCTACCGCGGGATGGTGATCGCAGGAGCTGTGAACCTGCGCCGTCACGTCACCGAGGTCAACGACCTGAACGTCTTTCCGATCCCCGACGGGGATACCGGGGACAATATGCTCCTGACCGTCGAGGGCGGCTCGTCGGCGGCGGACCGCGCCGATCTGTCGCAGGTCGCCCGCGACGTCGCCGACCGGATGTTACTGTCCGCTCGCGGCAACTCCGGCGTCATCCTGTCGCAGTTCTTCGACGGGATCGCGGCGGGACTGGAGGGCGTATCCGACGCCGATCCCGCCCGCTTCGCCGCGGCGCTCGAGACCGGGGTGAAACACGCCTACGGCGCGGTGATACAGCCGACAGAGGGGACCATCCTCACGGTTGCGCGCGAGGCGTCCGCCGCCGCGGTGAAAGCAAACGCCGGGACCGCAGAGGGTCTGCTCGACGCGTTTTTGGCCGAGGCCGACCGCTCGCTTGCCCGCACCCCCGATCTGCTCCCCGTATTGAAAGAGGCGGGCGTGGTGGACTCCGGCGGCGCCGGACTGATCCGGATCGTCGAGGGGATGCGCGCCGTCCTGGACGGGGAACTGCCCGAGGGCGACTATCTTCCCGCGGGGCGCGAAGCGCGCGCCGCCGGACCCGATCTCGACAGCTTCACCGAAGACAGCGTGCTGGAGTTCGGCTACTGCACCGAACTGCTCCTGCGCCTGATGCGCGCCAAGACCGATCCGGCGACATTTGACCTTGCCCCGCTCGTTGCGTACCTTGAAAAGATCGGCAACTCGGTCGTCGCCGTCAAGACCGGCACGGTCGTCAAGATCCACGTCCATACGATGACCCCGCAGCTGGTCCTCGACTATTGCCAGAAATACGGCGAGTTCCTCACCGTCAAGATCGAGAATATGTCGCTCCAGCACAACTCCCTTGACGGGAACACCCCCGCCGGAAAGCGCGAGCGCAAACCCTTTGCGGTGGTCGCCGTCGCCTGCGGCGAGGGACTGATCTCGATGTTCCGCTCTCTCGGCGCCGACGAGGTCGTGAACGGCGGACAGAGTATGAACCCGTCCGCGCAGGACTTCCTCGACGCGTTCGACCGCGCCAACGCCGACGTGATCTTCGTCCTCCCGAATAACGGCAACGTCATCCTGACGGCAAAGCAGGCGGCGGGGATGTATACCGGCTCGGACGTGCGCGTCCTGCCCTCCAAATCGATCGGCGAGGGGCACTCCGCCCTGACCATGATGACCCCCGATACCGACGACTACGACGGGATGGAACGCGATATGACCGACGCGATGGAGGGGGTCGTGACGGCGGGCGTTTCGGTCTGCTCCCGCGACGCCGAGAACAACGACCGCATCCTCTTCAAGGGGGAGTACATCGGCTTCATCGGCGACCGCGTTTTCTCGGCGGATAACGACAGTCTTGACGCCGCGCGCGCCCTGGTCGACGAGATCGACTTCGGCGACCACGAGATCTGCATCCTGATCTCGGGCGAGGACGCCGACCCCGCGGAGGAGGAGGAGATCGCCGGTTACATACGGCAGTCCCACCCCGGATGCGAACTGTACGAGGTCGACGGCGGGCAGGCGGTCTACCGCTATCTCCTGATCGTCGAATAATCCAAAACACGACAATCCAATTCCCATGAAAGGGGGGACCGGGGAGATCTTTTGAGAAAACCCCCGGTCCCCGCAGGCATTTAAGATGACTGTACTCGTTTACGTACTGACCGCCGTCGTATCCTATCTCGTCGCCGCGGTCAACCCCGCCATCGTTCTGTCCAAGTTGGTCTACCGTCGCGATATAAGGAAAGAGGGAAGCGGCAACCCCGGCTTCACCAACTTCCACCGCGTGTTCGGGGGCAAACTCTCGTGGCTGGTCTTTATCCTCGATATCGGCAAGTGCGTGGCGGTGTCGCTTATCGCGGGGCTTGTCTTCGCGCCCGCCTATTTTTCGTCGCGCGCGCTCGGCGCGGCGTACGCCGGCGTGTTCGCCCTGCTCGGGCATACCTATCCCGTCTTTTACCGTTTCAAGGGCGGCAAAGGGTTCCTCGTCACTTTCGCGCTCCTTTGGGTGCTGGACTGGCGCGCGGGGCTGGTCGCCACGGCGGTGATGCTGACCGTGTTGCCGCTCTCGGGCTTTATGTCGCTTTCCTCTATTCTGACCTTGATCGGCGGCGGCGTGACGCTGTGCTTTACGCATACGCCGCTCTCCGCCCTGTTCCTTACGTTCGGCGCGATCCTGCTCGTGATCTGGCGCCATCGCTCGAACATCGCGCGGCTGGTCGCCGGGACCGAAAAGAAGTTCTCGTTCCGTAAGAAAAAAGCGGCTCCCGAGGTCGCTCCGGCGGGATCCGCCGAAACCGAAGAAAAGACGACGGTCGGGGAGGAGAAAGAATGACCGATAAAGTCCTCCGTTGCGGGGTCGACATCGGTTCGACCACTGTCAAACTGGCGATCCTGGATACCGACGGGACCATTCTCTTCGGGGAGTATCTCCGCCACCGCGCCCAGACCCGCGAGACCCTGAAACAACTGATCGAACAGGCAAACGAACAACTTGGCGACGCGACGCTCGCGGTCTCGGTCACGGGATCGGGCGCGCTCGGCATCGCCCGCTCGCTCGGGCTTCCGTTCGTGCAGGAGGTGGTCTCGGTCGCCACGGCGATCTCGACCTACCACCCCGAGACCGACGTCGCCGTCGAACTTGGCGGCGAGGACGCGAAGATCATCTATTTCCGCGGGGGACTGGACGAGCGGATGAACGGCGTTTGCGCCGGCGGGACCGGGTCGTTCATCGACCAGATGGCGGCGCTGCTCCAGACCGACGCCGCGGGGCTGAACGAGGCGGCGAAAGACGCCAAGACCGTCTACCCCATCGCCTCGCGTTGCGGCGTGTTCGCCAAGACCGGCGTGCAGCCGCTCATCAACGACGGCGCCGCGCGCTCGGATATCGCCGCCTCGATCTTTCAGGCGGTGGTGACCCAGACCGTGTCGGGTTTGGCGTGCGGGAAACCCATCCGGGGCAAGGTCGCTTTCCTCGGCGGACCGCTCCACTTCCTGCCCGAACTGAAAAAGGCGTTCGTCAAGACCCTGAAACTGACCCCGGAGGACACCGTCGACCCCGAAAACTCGCATCTGTTCGCCGCGCTCGGCGCGGCGATGAACCGCGACGGCGGGGCGAAAGTTTCGTTTACCGAACTGCTCTCGCGGCTTGCGGAGCAGACCGGCTGCGATTTTGAATCCAAGCGGTTGGATCCCCTGTTTTCGGGGGAAGATGAATACAGGGCGTTTCTCGACCGCCACGCGCGCGCCCGGGTGCGCCGCGGCGACCTTCCGACCTATACGGGTCGCTGCTATCTCGGCATCGACGCCGGATCGACCACGACCAAACTGGTCCTGATCGGCGAGGGCGGCGAACTGCTCTACACGTTCTACAAGAACAACCAGGGAAACCCCGTTCGCACCGCGATCCGAGCGATGGACGAACTGGAACGGGCGTTGCCCTCCACGGCGAAGATCGCTGGCGCCTGCTCGACCGGGTACGGCGAGCAGCTGCTCAAATCGGCTTTTTCGCTCGATCACGGGGAGGTCGAGACCGTCGCCCACGCAAAGGCGGCGCTCTTCTTCGACCCCGAGACCGACTGCGTGCTGGATATCGGCGGGCAGGATATGAAGTGCATCCGACTGAAAAACGGGACGGTCGACAGCATTATGCTGAACGAGGCGTGCTCGTCGGGATGCGGCTCGTTCATCGAGAACTTTGCCGTGTCGCTCGGACTTTCGGCGGAGCAGTTCGCAAACGAGGCGATCTCGGCGCGCGCCCCGGTCGACCTCGGCACCCGCTGCACGGTCTTTATGAACTCCAAGGTCAAGCAGGCGCAGAAAGAGGGCGCCTCGGTCGCCGATATTTCGGCGGGTCTGGCTTACTCGGTCATCAAGAACGCGCTGTATAAGGTCATCCACCTGACCGACGCGCGCGCCCTCGGTTCGCACATCGTGGCGCAGGGCGGCACCTTCCACAACCACGCCGTTCTTCGCGCGCTGGAACTGATCGCGGGCGTGAACGTGGTCTGCCCAGACATCGCCGGGGTGATGGGCGCGTTCGGCGCGGCGCTGATCGCGCGTGAAAACGACGACGGTCGCCCCTCGACCATCCTTTCTTTCGAGGAGATCCGCAACCTGTCCTACACCGGTACGACCACGCGCTGCGGAGGGTGCGAGAACAACTGTCTGCTCACGGTCAACACCTTCTCGGGCGGACGGAAATATATCACCGGCAACCGCTGCGAGAAAAAGATCGCGCAGGCGGGCGGCGCCAAACGCGGCGAGGACCTCTACGCCTACAAACGCGAGCGGCTGTTCGGTTACGAGCCGCTGTCCGAGAGCGAGGCGCGGCGCGGTACCATCGGCATCCCGCGCGTGCTCAATATGTACGAGAACTTCCCGTTCTGGGCGACTTTCTTCCGCGAACTCGGTTTCCGCGTGATCCTCTCGCCCTATTCCAGCCGCAAGATCTATCAGCTCGGGATGGAGACCATCCCCTCCGAGTCCGAGTGCTACCCCGCGAAACTCGCGCACGGGCATATCGAATGGCTGATCCGGCAGGGGGTCGGAACGGTTTTTCATCCCTCGGTCTTCTACGAATACCGCGAGAACGAGAACCCGAAGAACAGTTACAACTGCCCGATGGTGATCTCGTACCCCGAGAACATCAAGAACAATATGGAGGACGTGATGGCGGGCAAGATCCGCTATCTGCATCCGTTCCTCACGTTCAGAAGCGAGGCCGGGATCGCCCGGCGGCTCTCCGACGTGTGCCGCGAGGCGTGGGGCATCCCCGGACACGAGGTGCGCTCCGCCGTCAGGGCTGCGTGGGCGGAACAGAGAAAGGCGAAAGCCGACGTCCGGGCAAAGGGCAGGGAACTGCTCGACCGGATGGAGAAAAAGGGCGAGCGCGGGCTGGTCCTTGCGGGTCGCCCCTACCACATCGACCCCGAGATCAATCACGGCATCCCCGAGATGATCGCCTCGTTCGGTTTCCACGTCCTCTCGGAGGACAGTCTGCCGCCGGTCGACCGCACGGGGCGCACGCTCCGCGTCCTCGACCAGTGGATCTACCACTCGCGGCTCTACGACGCGGCGGAGTACGTCGCGGGTCGGGACGACCTTGAAATGATCCAACTCAACTCGTTCGGCTGCGGGCTGGACGCCGTGACGACCGACCAGGTCGCCGAGATACTTGCGAACGCCGGAAAGCCCTACACCGTTCTGAAGATCGACGAGGTGAACAACCTCGGCGCGGCGCGCATCCGCATCCGCAGTCTGATCGCCGCGATGAAGACCAAGCGCCCGCCCTGCGTGCCCGAGACGCGGGAGTATAACTTCACGCGGGCGGAGTTCACCCGCGAGATGAAAGAGGGGGGCTATACCATCCTCGCGCCCCAGATGTCGCCGCTCCATTTCAACGTCCTGCGCCCGGTCTTCCGGCGGCACGGCTACAACGTCGAACTGCTCGACGACGCGTCGAAGAACGCCATCGACCTCGGTCTGAAATACGTCAACAACGACGCCTGCTATCCGTCGGTCATAATGGTCGGACAGATGATGGAGGCGGTGCTCTCGGGCAAATACGACCCGAACCGGCTCGCCCTGATGATGTCGCAGACCGGCGGCTGCTGCCGCGCCAGCAACTACATCGGGTTCGTCCGGCGCGCGCTTTTGATGGCGGGTTATCCCGACGTCCCGGTCATCTCGCTTAGTTTCGGCGGGATCGAACGCAACTCGGGCTTCCGCCTGACGCCGACGGTTTTGCGCGATACGGTGCGCGCGATCGTGATCGGCGACATCTTCATGCGCTGCCTCTACCGCGTCCGTCCCTACGAGATCGAGCCGGGGTCGGCAAACGCCCTGCACGAGAAGTGGGAGAAGATCGCGGTCGACGCCCTGACCGACCCGAAAAAGCGGATCCCATTCGGCACGCTCTGCAAGAGGATCGTGCGCGCGTTCGACGAACTTCCGATCGACGAGAGCAAACGCAAACCGAAGATCGGTATCGTCGGCGAGATCCTGGTCAAGTATATGCCGCAGGCGAACAATCACCTGGTCGACCTGCTCGAAGCCGAGGGCGCCGAGGCGGTGGTCCCCGACTTCCTCGATTTCTTCACCATGTGTTTCTACAACCGCGATTTCCACCATAAATATCTGGGCGGCACGACCAAGAACGCGCTGATCTCCCGCGCCGCGGTCTTCTATCTCGAACACCTGCGCGGACCCGCCGAGGACGCTTTGCGCGCGAGCCGCCGCTTCTCCCCGCCGGTCCCGATCGCCGAAACCGCGAGGGGCGCCGAGCCCTTCCTCTCCATCGGCAACCAGTACGGAGAGGGCTGGTTCCTCTGCGGCGAGATGGTCGAACTGCTGCATATCGGCGTGCCGAACGTCGTCTGCATCCAGCCGTTCGGCTGCCTGCCCAACCACGTGATGGGCAAGGGCGTCATCAAGACGCTGAAAAACGCGTTCCCGGAGGCGAATATCGCCGCCGTCGACTACGATCCCGGCGCGAGCGAGGTCAACCAGCTCAACCGGATCAAACTGATGCTGGCGACCGCCCGCGACAACCTCGAAAAAGAGGAGGCGGCAGCCGCCGAAGCCCGAAAGGAGGACTGACATGAACGAAAAGAAACGCAACGCGATCATCGCGACGGTCGCCTCGCTCTCGACCGCGGTCTGCGGCGCGACGGCGATCTCCTACGCCGTCACGCGGCTCCTGCTCTCGTTTGCCATCGACCGCAAGGATCCGCCCCAGTTCGAGCGCCGACGCGACGCGCTCGCCGGGTCGGGCGAACTGAAAAAGATCTTCGCCGAGCAAAAGGAGAACGCCGAGAAACTCGCCTCGCTCCCCTCGGAGGAGGTCGAGATCACCTCTTTCGACGGCACGCGCCTGGTCGGGCACTATTTCCGCGTCGACGGCGCGAAACGCACGGTCCTCGCGTTCCACGGCTGGCGCTCCGCCTGGAACCGCGATTTTGCGATGATCTACGATTTCTGGTTCAAAAACGGCTGCAACGTCCTGTTCGTCGAACAGAGAGGGCAAAAGGGAAGCAGCGGGGACTATATGGGCTTCGGCCTGCTTGAACGCTTCGACTGCCAGGGATGGGTCAACTACCTGATCGGCCGCGACGATACCGTGACCCCGCTCTATCTCGCGGGGATCTCGATGGGCGCGGCGACGGTCCTGATGGCGTCGGGGCTGAACCTCCCCGACTGCGTGCACGGCATCCTCGCCGACTGCGGCTTCACCTCCCCCTACGCCATCTGGAAGTACGTGTCCGAGAAGAACCTGCACCTCCCGTTCACCGGCTTCCGCGCCCGGGTCGCAAGCGACATCTGCCGCCGGAAACTGAACAACGCCGACAGCCGCTATTCGACCGAGGACGCCCTGAAGTGCTGCCGCGTGCCGGTCCTGTTCGTGCACGGCGCGGCGGATAAGTTCGTTCCGGTCTTCATGACCTACCAGAACTATCTCGCCTGCCGCTCGGAAAAGCGGCTCCTGATCGTTCCGGGCGCCGACCACGGGATGAGCTATCTTGTCGAACGCGAGCGTTATCAGCGCGAGGTCCTTGATTTCTTCTCGCACTGCGACGGGCGCCAGCCCGATCCCGCCCCCGCGGAGGCGGCTCCCGCGCCGGAGGAAACGCCCGCCAAAACCGAAAAAAAGGCGAAGACCAAAAAGAAAAAGGAAAAGTCAGGACCGAAGACCGACGGGGAAGAATTGAAAACTGACGCAAAGACAGAGTAAGCCGGTTTTGTTACAACGCCGTAGAGAGAAAGATTTGGAGGGAAGCGATGATATTAACCAAACAATTCCTAAATCAATCGGTTGTGTTAAATGAAAAAGAAGAATTTAGACAGAGACCGGAACGTGCCGAATACGACGTCTTTTTGTCGTATAGTTGGAATGATCGGTCTTTTGCTGTGAGGGTTGTTCATCTGCTTGAACAATGCGGTTATACGGTTTACATTGATCTTGAAGATCCAAAACTGAACCGTCGGTATGTCAGCCAAAAAACAGCGAAAAGACTTGTGGAAAAAATGAAGAAATGTAAAGGGCTGTTATATTTGTATTCCCCGAGTTCTTCGGTTTCCAAATGGTGTCCGTGGGAAGTGGGCGTTTTCTCGGGGATAAAAAATTTCCGGTGTGCGAATTTACCGTTGGTGGACAGAACCGGCGACAATTATAAAAACCAAGAATACTTGGAACTGTACCCGTATGTGGATTATAGCAAGATTAGCGGTACGGACAAGGATCAGTTTTGGGTTTGTGAGGATGATAGAACGTACACGAGTTTGAAGGACTGGATTAACGGAGGAAAACTCAAACAGCACTGATCGGTCGTTTGGGCGTTCTAAACCGACAGGGAAGACGCCGAACAAAAGCGCCGGAAAACGGCAAAAAAAAGAACGGGGATCCGCACGGATCCCCGTTCTGAATTGTCTTTATCAGGAGAAGAACGCCGCGTCCTCCGCTTTTGCCTCTTCGGTCGGCTCCGCGTTCTCCGCCTCCGCCTGGTAGGCGTGGTACGCGTCGAGCACCGCGCTCTCAAGCGACGCGCGGAACGACGCGTTGATGGGATGCACGATATCGCGGTAGGTCCCGTCCGGGTTCTTCCGTGAGGGCATCACGATAAAGGTCCTGTCGTGCGCGTAGATCACCTTGATATCGTGCACTGCAAGGGCGTTTTCAAAGGTGACGGACACGATCGCTTTCATCGGCCCCTCGTTAAACAGTTTCCGGATCTTGATGTCGGTGATCTGCATGGTTTTTTCGTCCTCTCTCTCTTCGCCCGGTCGCCGCGGCGCCGGGACGGTCCACAGTATTCCCCCTTTGTGTCAAACTCATACAGTCAAGTCTATTATATCCGAAACGAAAGAACAAATGATGCACGAAGTGTGAATAGCGTGTAAATAATATTCACTTTTAGTACAAAAGTTCTCTTTAATTGTGAAATAAATAACAATTAGATGAATAACGCGCGGCCGAACTCTCACATATCCTGTCAGGGGGTGGTGCGCGTGATGAGAAATACTCTGCGCGGGTCTGACGGGACCGCGCGGCTTTTGTTTCCCGGGGCGTTTTTGTGGTTTGTCGGGATCGGGGGCGTCGGGATGCGATCGCTTGCCGAACTTGCCCGGTGCGCGGGGTTTGCCGTCGCCGGGGAGGACCGCCGGGACGCGGCGTTTGACGATCCCGGGATCAGGGTCTACCGCGAGGGGACGGAACTGCCCGCCGGGGTCGGCGCCGTGATCTACACGGCGGCGGTGTCGCCCGCCCACCCGACGGTACGGGAGGCGCAAAAGCGCGGCGTTCCCCTGATCTCGCGTTCGGACTTCCTTGCGTATCTGATGCGGGATCACCCGATCCGCGTGACCGTGGCGGGCAGCCACGGGAAGACCACCGTGACGGCGATGCTCGACCGCATCCTGACTTGCGCGGGGCTCGACCCGACCACGGTCTCGGGCGGAACGCTCAGTTCGGGCGAGCCGCTCCGCGTCGGGGAGGGAAGCGTATTCCTTGCCGAGGCGTGCGAGTATACCAATTCGTTTCTGTCGCTGTCCCCGACCCACGCCGTTCTTCTCAATCTCGAATACGACCACGCCGACTTTTTCCCGGACTTCGCCGCCCTCGAGAGTTCCGCCGCGCGGTACCTTGCCCGCGCGAAAACGCGGATCGTTCCCCTGTCGCTCGTCCCGCTTGCCGGGGCGGGGGAGACCCTGACCTTTTCGCCGGACGACGCAGCGGCGGACCTGTCCTGCCGCCGGGTCACCCGAACGCCGGGCGGGTGCGAAGCCGTCCTCCTGTTCCGGGGGAGCGACGCGGGCAACCTGTCGCTCCCGGTCCCGGGACGCCACAACCTGGCGAACGCATTGGCGGCGATCCTTGCGGCGTACTCTGTCGGCATACCGTTTTCGCTTTCGGCTTCGGCGCTCTCCTCTTTCGTTCTCCCCGACCGCCGCCTGACCCTCCGGGGCAAATGGGACGGGGCGCTCTGGTACGACGATTACGCCCACCACCCGAGCGAGATCTCCGCGTCGCTCTCCGCCCTGCGTCCGCTTTGTTCGGGACGGCTGACCGTCGCGTTCCAGTCGCATACCTACACCCGGACCAAAGCCGACCTGTTCGGCTTCGCATCGGCGCTCCGGGCGGCGGACCGGGTGCTCGTCCTCCCGATCTTCCCGGCGCGCGAGACCGACGACCTCGGCGTTTCCAACCGGACGCTCGCGAAAGCCGTCGGGGAAAAGGCGACGGCGGTCGACGGTTTTTTGGAGGCGGCGGAGATAATGAAAAAAGCCGCCCGCCCCGGCGACGTGATGGTCGTGATGGGAGCGGGCGACGTGGATCGGATCTTCGATTACTTGGGATCATCAGAGGGGAAGACGTGAAACCCCCGTCTTTTTCGCCGCTTCGATCACGGCGTCGGCGACCGCGCGGGCGACCCTCTTGTCGAGCGCGGAGGGGATGATATTGGTCTCGGACAGTTCATTTTCGGGGATGAGAGAGGCGATCGCAAACGACGCGGCGGTCTTCATCTCCTCGTTGATCTTGGACGCGCGGCAGTCCAGCGCGCCGCGGAAGATGCCCGGGAACGCCAGGACGTTATTGATCTGGTTCGGGTAGTCGCTGCGCCCCGTCCCCACGATCCGCGCCCCCGCGGCAAGCGCCTCGTCGGGCATGATCTCCGGGGTCGGGTTCGCCATCGGAAAGACGATGGGATCGCGCGCCATCGAGCCGATCATCTCGGGTTTGAAGACGCCGGGCGCCGACACGCCGACGAGAACGTCCGCCCCCTTTGCCGCGTCGGCAAGCGAGCCGTGCAGGTCCCGGGGATTGGTGATATCCGCCATTTCGGCTTGCGCCGGGTTCAGCCAACTCTCGCCCCGCGCGACGATGCCCGCGCGGTCGACCATCACCAACTCGCCGAGCCCCAGCCGGAGCAGGTGCCGCCCGATGGCGATGCCGGCGGAGCCCGCGCCGTTGACGACGCACTTTACGTCCCCGATCTTTTTCCCGACGACTTTCAGGGCGTTGAGCAGCGCCGCGCCGACGACGACGGCGGTGCCGTGCTGATCGTCGTGAAAGACCGGGATATCGCAGATCTGCTGCAGCCGACGCTCGACCTCAAAACAGCGGGGCGCCGAGATATCCTCCAGGTTGATGCCGCCGAACGAGCCCGAGATGTGGTAGATGGTCTTGACCAGTTCGTCGACGTCCTTTGTCTTTACGCAGATGGGGAAAGCGTCAACGTCGGCAAACTCCTTGAACAGGGCGCATTTCCCCTCCATGACCGGCATCCCGGCTTCGGGACCGATGTCCCCCAGTCCGAGGACCGCCGTCCCGTCGGTGACGACCGCCACCAAATTCGAGCGACGGGTCAGGGAATAGGAGAGTTCGGGCTCCTTTTGGATGGCGAGGCAGGGTTCCGCCACGCCCGGCGTGTACGCGACCGAAAGATCGTGCCGGTCGTTGATCTCGACCCGCGAGATCACCTCGATCTTGCCTCCCCATTTTTTGTGCGCTTCCAGCGCTTCCTCTCTGATGGTCATAACGCCCCTCCGGTATTTTTTCTCCGAACAGTATAGCATATCTCGTTCTTTTCCGCAACGGTTTCCCGGAAAAAAATAAGAAAAAAGCCGTCGCCCGAGCCGAAAAGAACTTGAAAAGCGAAAGATTGTGTGCTATACTGTAAAAAACGCCGAAAGGAGGGGCGAGCGGATGACCTTTCCGATCCCCGCCGGATGCCTTGCCGTGGTCGAACGGCTGGCGTCCTCTGGCTTTCCGTCGTATCTTGTCGGCGGATGCGTCCGCGACCTCTGCCGCGGCGTCGCGCCCCACGACTACGACCTGACCACCCCCGCCACGCCGGAGCAGATGCAAAAGGCGTTTGCCGGACTGCGCGTGATCGGGACCGGGATCGCCCACGGCACCCTGACCGTCCTTTCGGACGGCGCGGCGTACGAGGTCACGACCTACCGCGTCGACGGCAAGTATTCGGACGGCAGACACCCCGACGGCGTTCGCTTTACCGCGTCGCTCGAGGAGGACCTGGTCCGCCGGGATTTCACGGTCAACGCGATGGCGTACTCCCCCCGCGAGGGACTGATCGACCTTTTCGGCGGACAAGCCGACCTTGCAGCCGGGATCATCCGCGCCGTCGGGGAACCCGAGCGCCGTTTTCAAGAGGACGCGCTCCGCATCATGCGGGCGCTCCGCTTTGCGTCGACCCTCGGCTTTGAGATCGAGGAGAATACTGCCGCGGCGCTCCGTCGGCTCGCGCCGACCGTCCTCCGCGTATCCCCCGAACGCATCCGCGAGGAACTCTTGAAACTGCTCTCCGGCGCTTCGTCGGAGAAAGTATTGCGCGCCTACCGCGACGTTTTGTGCGCCGCCGTTCCCGCCCTTGCCCCGATCGGGGAGACGTGGGACGGGGCGGCGTCCGCCGCGGCAAAACTCGCGTCCGATCCCACGCTTGCGCTCGCCGCCCTTTCTCGTCCCCTCGGGGAGGATGCGACTTCCGCTCTGTTCCGCTCGCTCAGAACCGACAAAAAGAGCGAACGCCGCGCCACAGCCGCCGTCGCGGCGCTCGACGCGGGGCTGCCCGCCGACGTTTCAGACGCGGGTCTGTTCCTCGTCGGATACGGGCAGCCGACCGCCCTCGACGCGCTGGCGCTCGCCGACGCGTACGCCGACCCGGGGACCGAAACGGCAAGGCAAGCCCTCGCCGCGTTCCGTGCGACCGGGCGACCGACGTCCCTTTCCGCCCTTGCGCTTCGCGGCGACGATCTTGCCGCCGTCGGGATCCCGTCGGGACCCGCGCGGGGAGAGACGCTCTCCCGATTGCTCGCGCTGGCGGCGACGGGAAAGGTCGCAAACGAGCGGGACGCCCTGCTCGCCGGCGCCCTCGACCTCGAAACGGGGAAGCGGGAATAAAACAGTCAAAAACCCCCCGGTGACCGGGAGGATAAGAAATACGTCAGACCAAAGGAGAAACCACGTTGAACATCGTATGCCTTGACATGGAGGGGGTGCTCGTCCCCGAGATCTGGATCGCTTTTTCCCGTGCGACGGGGATCGAGGAACTGAAGCGCACGACGCGCGACGAGCCCGACTACGACAAACTGATGAAGTTCCGTCTTGCCATCCTGAAGGAGCACAAGCTGGGACTGAACGAGATCAAGGAGGTCATTTCCGGGATCGATCCGTTCCCGGGAGCAAAGGAGTTCCTCGACGCCCTGCGCAAGAAGACCCAGGTCCTGATCTTATCGGATACCTTTGAGCAGTTCGCCGCTCCCCTGATGGAAAAACTCGGGATGCCGACCCTCTTCTGCAATACGCTCGAGGTCGCGCCGGACGGCGAGATCACGGGTTACAGAATGCGGATCGCCAACTCGAAACTTTCGACTGTCCGCGCCCTGCAGTCCATCGGGTTCGAGACCATCGCCGCGGGCGACAGTTTCAACGACCTCGGGATGATCCGCGCGAGCAAAGCCGGCTTCCTGTTCCGCTCGACCGAAAAGATCAAGGCGGACAACCCCGATCTCCCCGCGTTCGAGGAGTTTCCCGAATTCCTCGCGGCGATCACCGCCGCCCTCTGACCGTTTTTACCCGCTGTTGCGCCGACCGGACGACCCGGTCGGCGCTTCGTTTTTTTAGACCGCCCCCCAGTTTTCTCCCCGCGGTCATCCGCGCCGCCGTTTCATTTTGTCCTTTTTTCGGTTTCTCTCTTTACTTTTCGCGCGAACAATGGTATAATATTCAAGAATAAAGTTAAACGAGGACATCGTGGATATGGATGAAAACGTCGCTCACAACAATACTCCCCCCGCCCCCGAGAAAAAGAAACGCAAGGCGACGGCGGGAGAGAAACTCGCCTTTCTCTGGCACGACAAACGGAACTGGAAGCAGCGGCTCTTCAACGCGCTCCCTGTGTCGTTTGCGCTTGCCTATACCTTTTTCCTTTTCCAGCCGCTCGAGGTCTTCGTCAAGAACAACAGCTTCCTGCCGTTCGGTATCAAGACGCTGACCCCGCCCCTGATCTTCCTCTCTCTCGGGGTGTTCGCCGTGCTCGCCGCGATCCTGACCCTGGTGCGGGGCAAGGTACATAACGCCCTGGTCTCGCTCTCGGTCGGCTTCCTCATCTCCGGTTATCTGCAGACCAATCTGCTGAACGTCGACCACGGCACCCTCGACGGCGCCGACGTCGCGTGGCACGATTACAGGATCCAGGCGATCTGGAACCTGGTCTTCTGGGTGGCGCTGATCCTGCTCCCGTTCCTGCTCCACTACCTGCTCCCGAAGATCTGGAAGATCGCGGTCCGCGCGCTTGCCGGACTGCTTATCGTGATGCAGACGGTCGCCCTGATCGTCATGCTCCTGACCGCCGACTCGCTCTACGACAACTCCGAGAACGGCTATCTCACGCGGGAGGGCATCTACGACGTGTCGGAGAACAATAACGTCGTGGTCTTCCTGCTCGACCGGTTCGACAACAGGTACGCCGACGCGATCCTCTCGTCCGACCCGACGCTTGAGACCAAACTCGGCGGCTTCACGTTCTACGAGAACTTCGTCGGCAGCTATTCGCGTACCTATCCCTCGGTCGCCTACCTGTTCACCGGGGTCCGCACCGACTACTCGGTCAAGCCGCGCGAATACCTCGAAAACGCGTTCGCGACCTCGCCGTTTCTGAAAGCCCTCCGCGAGAGCGACGTCGAGACGCGCTTCTATACCGACGTCCCCTACACGATCGGGAACGCCGAGTGGCTGATCGGCACGGTGGACAATGCCGCGCCGCCGATGGAACTGCCCCCGAAAGGACGCATCCTCTCGGCGATGATGATCCTCTCCGCCTACCGCTGGACGCCCGAGGCGCTGAAACCCTACTTCCACTACTACACCAACGACTACTACAACTACATCTACGACGACCCCGACGCCAAATACGACGTGTATTCCAGCGACGACGTCCGCTTCCGCGCCGACCTCGTCCAACGGGGGCTGACCGTCAAGGACAACGCCGCGACGTACCTCTTCTACCATCTGTCCGGCTCGCACGAACCCTACTATATGGACGCCAACGGCAACCGCGCGTACTTCGCGTCCGATCAGGAGGGGAAGCGCGAGGGACTGCTCCAGCAGACGAGGGGCGATATCGGCACGCTCCTGATCTATATCGACATGCTGAAAGAAAAGGGGCTGTACGACAAGACGACCCTGATCGTGACCGCCGACCACGGCAGGACCGGGACCATCACCGACCTGGAACACGCCGGCGAGATCGACGATATCCTGACCGGCGAACCCGACACCGGCGAGCGCGTCCCGACCCTGATGGTCAAACCGGCGGGCGCCGATACGACCGTCCCGCTGAAACGCTCGCAGAAACAGCTCTCCCACGAGAACCTCTGCCCGACCATCCTCGAGGCGCTCGGCGTCGACCATACCGCGGTCGGTCGCTCGATCAACGATATCGGGGAGGACGAAGAGGTCGTGCGCTATTTCTACATGAGCGGGGCGAAAGCCAACCGCTCCACCTCCTCCCGCGACTGCAACCTCATCATCTACGAGATCGTCGGCGACGCCAACGATTTCGCGAACTGGCGCAAGATCAGCACCGAACCGATCAAATATCCCTACTACGACAGCAGCCGCTGATAAGGAAAGGCGGGACCGATGAAACGAACCTGGTGGACCGTTGCGGCGGGGTACCTTTTGCTGCTTCTCGTCGTCGGATGCGTCCTGCTCTTCGGGCACCCCGAAACGGTCGACGAACACTATCTGTACAGCCCGGAGGAGATCCCCGAGGGCGCGGATACCGTGATGCTTTCGGTCGACTGCCTCGCCCTTGAAAACGACCTTGACGAACTGCCGTCCGGCGTGCGGAACGCGCTGCCCGACGGGCTGGTCTATCTGCCCGCGACCCGGTTTTTATACCGGGAGGGGATGACGGCGTTCGATCTTCTTCTGCGCGCGGAGCGCCCGGCGCGCCTGCGCATCGCGTACTCCGGCATGGCGGGGAACTACTACGTTTCGTCGATCAACGACCTCGCCGAGTTCTCCGCGGGGAACTCGTCGGGCTGGATCGTGCTTGTCAACGGCGTTTTCATCGACCGGAGCGCGTCGGCGGTCAAACTCTCGCCCGGCGACGTGGTCGAATGGAGATATACCGTTTATTACGGCGACGTGTTGCCCCCGGAACTGCTGAATTGATCCGAGAAAGGAACGACTATGATCTGTTTTGACGAAAAGTCCGCGACGTTCACCCTTACGTCCAAGGGCGCCGTCTATTCCATGGGCGTCACCGACGGCGTGCTGGAGCACCGCTATTTCGGCGCGCCGATCCACTGTGACGACGACCTTTCGCTCTTCCGGGGCGAGGCGGCGGCGTCTTTTGAAGCGCGCCTGCCCGGCACGGTCAGCCAAAACCAGATCCTCTCCGAGGCGCCGGCGTACGGGCGGGGAGATTTCCGCGAGCCGATGCTGGTTTTCCGCGGCGAGGCGGGAGAAACGACGGTCGACCTCAAGTACGCGGGGCACCGGATCGTATCGGATCACGAACTCGACGGGATGCCGTCCTGCCGTGGGAAAGAGACCCTCGCGGTCACCCTTTCCGACCCGGTCCGCGGCGTTTCGGTCGAGCTCTTCTACACCGTGTTCGACGACGTTCCCGCGATCGCGCGCTCTGCCCGGATCACCAATACCGGGGAGGGAAAACTCAAGATCGTGCGCGCTTATTCCGCGGCGCTCGATCTGCCCGACAACGGCTATGACCTCATCACGCTCTACGGCGCTTGGACGCGCGAGCGGATGCCCGAGCGCACCCCCGTCCGGCACGGCGTGACCTCCGTCGACGCCAAACGCGTCAGCAGTTCCGCCGCCCAGAACCCCTTCGCCGCCCTGGTCGAAAAGAACGCGACCGAAACGGCGGGCCGCGCTTACGGGATGGCGCTGGTCTACTCCTCCTCGTGGAAGATCTCCTGCGAGGGGGCGCAGAACGGGACCGTCCGACTGCTCGGCGGGATCAACGATTTCGCGTTTTCCAAGACCCTCGCCCCCGGCGAGACGTTCGATACTCCCGAGGCGGTCTTCGCTTTCTCGTCTGACGGGATCGGAGGGCTTTCCCGCGCGTTCCACGATCTGGTCCGGGAGCATATCGCGCCCCCCGCGTTCGCCAAAACGCCGCGTCCCATCGTGGTCAACAACTGGGAGGCGACCTACTTCGACTTTGATTACGGGCGGCTGTTTTCCATCATCGACGCCGCAGAGGGGACCGGGATCGACACCTTCGTCCTCGACGACGGTTGGTTCGGCGCGCGCAACGACGACAGCGCCGGGCTGGGCGACTGGACGGTCAATCTGAATAAACTTCCCGAGGGGCTGACGCCCATCATCGAGCGCTGCCACGCCAGGGGACTGAAATTCGGTCTTTGGTTCGAGCCCGAGATGGTCAACCCCAACTCCGACCTCTACCGCGCCCACCCCGACTGGGCGATCTCGTGTCCCGGCTACGAGCCGCTGCTCTCGCGTCGGCAGTTGGTATTGGATATCACCCGCCCGGAGGTGCGCGACCATATCGTTTCGGCGGTCAACCGCGTTTTGAAAGAGAACGCCATCGACTACGTCAAATGGGACAGCAACCGCAACGTGACCGAACTGTTCTCGGATGCGGCAGACGAGAACGACCGCGAATGTTTTGCGCACGAATACGCCCTCGGTCTCTACGATCTGTTCCGCCGGATCATCTTCGCCAATCCCGGGGTCTTCTTCGAGGGATGTTCGGGCGGCGGCGCGCGGTTCGACCTCGGGATGCTCGCATACTTCCCGCAGATCTGGACGTCGGACGATACCGACGCCGGGATGCGCTGCCTGATCCAGTACGGCACCTCCTACGCCTACCCGCCGTCTACCGGGTCCTGCCACGTTTCGGTCTGCCCCAATCACCAGAACGGGCGCACGACCCCCTTCGCCACCCGGTGCGCCGTCGCGCATCTCGGACCGACGGGCTACGAACTCGACCTCTCGAAACTGCCCCCCGAGGAGAGGGCGCAGATCCGGGAGCAGAACGAGCGCTACCGCCGCGACGAGGATCTGGTGCTTTCGGGCGACCTCTACCGGGTCGCGGATCCCTTTGCCGGCAACGCGTTCGGGTTCCTGCTCGTCGCAAAGGATAAAACCAAGGCGGCGTTCACGCTGGTGAAACTGTTGAACGAGACCAACTCCGAGCGCCCCGTCGTCCCGCTGCCGGGTCTTGACCCCGCCGCCGCGTACCGGGTCGAGGAGACCGGCGCCGTTTTCCACGGCGACACGCTCGCCGCCGTCGGATTGCCCCTTGAGTGGAAGAAGATGCGCGATTTCGACGCCGCGGTCTGTCATCTGACCCGCGTCTGAACCAAACACGATCAAAAAAGCACCCGGGGAATGCCCCGGGGAACGGAGGATACTATGCTGAAAGTCGAAAAGATCTCGGTCATGAACTTCGAGAACGCCATCCGCGGGGCGCGCAACCCCCTGAACAGTTGGGACCGGTACGACAGCCATACCGAGCCCGACGGGACGTTTGTCCTCGGGGAGAACGACCTTTCGCTCGCCCGCCGGCTCGCAAAGGCGGGGTCGGACCACCGGAAGTTTTTACGGCAGGTCCTGGTGTCGATGGATATCACGGGCCCGCTTTACTGGTGGAAAGAGTTCGACACTTACAAGGTCGGCACCGTCGCCAACTCGACCAGTACCATGCACAAGATCCACGCCAAACCGTTCGGGCGCGAGGACTTCTCCTGCGACGGGATGAGCCGGGCGGGGCTTGCCGTGCTGGACGACGTCATCGCCTATCTCGAAGCGGCGCGCCTGCGTTTCGTCGAGACCAAGGATAAGCAGGACTGGTTGGATATGATCCAGCTCCTCCCCGAAAGCTACAATCAGCTCCGGACGGTCACCCTCAACTACGAGGTGCTGATCAATATGTATTACGCCCGTCGCTCGCACAAACTGAACGAGTGGCACGTCCTCTGCGACGCGATCAAGGCGCTGCCGTACGCAAACGAACTGATCCTGGTGCGCGAGGAAAACGACAACTGACTTTGCCATCCCAAGTGAAAGGGAAAGGATGAACCCGAAATGAAAGACGGTTTTCTCATCGTCGGCGCGCTGATCCCGAACGCGCGCGTGGGCGACCCCGCGGCAAACGCGCGGGAACTCGCCGCCCTTGCCGCCAAAGCGGCGGAGACGGGGGTCTCGGTTCTGGCGACGCCGGAACTTGCCCTGACGACCGCGACGGCGGGCGATCTCTACCTCTCGTCCTGCCTCGCCTCTTCGGTCGAGGAGGCGCTCCGGGTCTACCTTGACGAAACGGCGGAGCTCGATCTGCTCTCTTTCGTCGGTCTGCCCGTCGCCCTGGACGGAAAACTTTATAACGCCGCCGCCGTCGCGTTTCGCGGGCGGCTGATCGGCCTTGTGCCGAAGACCGTCGGACGCGGGGTATTCGCCCCCGCGCCGGCGGAGAACCGGGTGGTCTCCTACGCCGGGTACACCTGTCTTTTCGGCGCGCGCCAGCTCTTCACCTGCGCGGGCGCGCCGCGCGTGACCGTCGCCTGTGAGATCGGGGACGATCTGCTCTCCCCGATCCCTCCCTCGGTCTTTCACGCCGCGGCGGGCGCGACGCTGATCGTCGACCTTGCCGCCGACCCCGAGACCGTCGGGCGGGCAAAGTTCCGCCGGGATCTCGTTCTGCTCCACTCCTCCCGCATTTGCGCGGCGACCGTTTACGCCGGGGCGGGGAAGGGCGAGAGCGGTACCGACCTGGTCTTCTCGGGTCACGGCATGATCGCCGCGGCGGGCAAGATGGTAGCGGAAGCCGGACCCTTTTCCGACGTTCCCGTCCTTTCCGGGACGGTCGACCTCGATCTCGTTCTCTCCGAGCGGCTCCGCGTCCCGGGTCCCGTCCCCGACGCGCCGCTCTACGATAAGGTGGAGTTCGATCTCCACGAGAGCGCCGTTCCCACCCCCGCCGTCCCCCGGCTCCCCTTCGTCCCGGAGGACGAAGCCGAACTGAAACGGCGCTGCGACCTGATCCTTTCGATCCAGTCCCGCGCGCTTGCGGGTCGGATGGAGCGCGCGCACGCGAGTTTCGCCGTCGTCGGCGTGTCCGGCGGGCTGGACTCCACGCTCGCCCTGCTGGTGGCGGTCGCCGCCGCCGACCTGTCCGGTCTGCCCCGGACGGCGGTCCACGCCGTCACGATGCCGGGCTTCGGCACCACGGGTCGCACGCGCGGCAACGCCGAAAAACTTGCCGAGGCGCTGGGCGCGACGTTCTCTGTCGTCGATATCAAGAAAGCGGTCGAACAGCACTTTTCCGATATCGGGCACGACCCGAAGAACACCAACGCCGTTTATGAGAACGCACAGGCGCGCGAGCGCACGCAGGTGCTGATGGACCTCGCCAACGGAGAGGGCGGGCTCGTCGTCGGGACCGGCGACCTTTCCGAACTCGCGCTGGGCTGGGCGACCTATAACGGCGACCATATGTCGATGTACGGGGTCAACGCCGGCGTGCCGAAAACCCTGATGCGTCACCTCGTCGCCTGCGTTGCCGACGGTTACGCCGCCAAGGGCGAGACCGCCGTTGCAAAGGTGCTCCGGGACGTGCTCGACACCCCGGTCAGCCCCGAACTGCTCCCGCCCGAAAACGGCGAGATCGCGCAGAAGACCGAGGGGATCGTCGGTCCCTACGAACTGCACGACTTCTTCCTCTGGTACGCGGTGAGGTGCGGTTTTGCGCCGGGCAAGATCCTGCGTCTTGCAGCCCGGGCGTTTGGCCCCGACTACACGGTCGACGAGATCTACAAATGGGAAAAGACCTTTTTCCGCCGCTTCTTCTCCCAACAGTTCAAGCGTTCCTGTTTGGCGGACGGACCCAAGATCGGTTCGCTCTCGCTCTCCCCGCGCGGCGGATATGCGATGCCGAGCGACGCGGAGAGCGCGGCGTGGATCTCCGATCTTGACCGACGGTACGCCGAACTCGGCGGACGGTAAAGGAGCGATATGACCGATCTGAACGAACTGTTCCGGCGCGTGTTCGCCGGACGGAAAGAGGAGCCCCGGCCCCCGGTCGAATGGCTGATCGTCGGGCTGGGCAACCCCGGGACCAAATACCGGGGAACGCGGCACAACGTCGGCTACGCCGCGATCGACCTCATCGCCGAAAAGGCGGGTGTCAAGATCGACCGCGCCGCCCACAAGGGGCTGACCGGGCGGGGCGCGCTCGGCGGGCACGGCGTGCTGTTTTTGAAACCCGAGACCTATATGAACGGTTCCGGCGAAGCCATCCGCGACGCCGCGGCGTTCTACAAGATCCCGCCAGAGCATATCCTGATCCTCTGCGACGACGTGTCGTTCGACCCGGGGTTCATCCGCATCCGGCGGAACGGTTCGCACGGCGGACACAACGGGCTTCGCAACATCGTCGAGCAACTCGGGAGCGAGGCGTTTCCGAGGATCAAGATCGGCGTGGGACGAAAACCCCGCCCCGATTACGACCTGATCGACTGGGTGCTCGGCAAACTGACCGACGAGGATATGAAGAAGATCACCGACAAAGCCGCCGATCTTTTCGACGCTGCTACCCTGATCGTTTCGGGCAACATCGAACAGGCAATGAACCGCTATTCCCACTGAAGATAAAGGACGACCCATGCAAAAGATCACCAATCCGATCCGCCTGGACAGGGAGTTTCGCTCGGCGACGCTCACCATCCGCGAGACGGTCGGGGGGCGCTCGCCGCTTCCCGTCGTCGTCAACGGTCTGTCCGGCGGGGCGGCGGACGCCTTTATAGCCGAGGCGATCCGGGATCACCGCGCCGATCCCTCGCACCGTCCCGCTCTGGTGTTCACGCGGGACGAGAGCGAAGCGATCCGGGTCGCGGCGATGCTCTCCGACACCGGGCTCTCTGCCGCCGTCTACCCCGCGCGCGAATTCTGCCTCCATCATATGACCGCCTCTCACGACCTGGAGCGTGAGCGGCTTTCTGTGTTGTATCGGGCGCTCTCCGGGGACTTTGACGCGGTCGTCACCACACCTTTCGCCGCCCTCCAGCCGACGGTATCCGCCGAGCGGCTCGCCGCGGCGGGAACGGTCTTATCCCCCGGCGCCGCCCTGTCCCCCGACGCCCTGGTCCGCCTGTTGTCCGAGAACGGCTACCGACGCGTCGACACCGTCGAGAGCGCGGGGCAGTACGCCCGGCGCGGCGGGATCGTCGACGTGTTCCCGGGCGGGGAACCGTTACCTCTGCGGCTTGATTTCTTCGGCGACGAGATCGACCGGATCTGCCGCTTCGACCCCATCACCCAACGGATCACCGAGACGCTCTCCGACCAAATCACCCTGCTCCCGGCGCGCGAGATCGTCCCGACCAAAGAGGCGCTTGCCCGGGTGCGGGAGATCGTTTCCGCCGAACTTGCCAAATTGCCCGCGCCTCCCGCCCGCACGGGACGGAGCAAGGCGTTCGTCGCCGACGAGACCGCCGACGCCAAGGCGCACGCCCGCGAGGTCTACGCCGCTGAACTGGCGGCGCTGGACGGCGGGACCGACCTTTCTTTCCTTGACAAATACTTTCCGCTCGTTTCCCCCGACGCATCGACCCTGACCGACTTTCTGCCCGGCACCGGCAACCCCCTCGTGTTCCTCCTCGGGACAAACGAGGTGCGCGAACGGTTTGACGGGCAGTCGGCGCTGGTCGTCGAGACCATAAAGAACCTCCTGGACGCGGGGGTCCTGATCGGGAAATACGCCGTTTCGCCGCCGACTTCTGCAAACCTTGACCGTCTGCTTTCCGGGACGGTCGCCGTCCACGTCAACCCCTTCGGGGGCGGGATCGGGAACACGCGGCTCGCGGGGCTGTTCGGCTTCCGTTGCCGCCGCACCGTTTCCTACGCCGGGCGGTTCGAGATGCTCTCCGAGGAGGCGGGCTCCTTCCTTGCCGGCGGGTACCGCATCCTTTTGCTTGCCGGATCCGACGCCGAAGCGGAGGCGCTCTCCGACGCGCTCCGCGAACGCGATCTGCCCGCCCACAGGGCGCCGTCGGACGCCGTCCCTGACGCCGGGACGGTCCCCGCCGGGTCGATCACGGTCGGGGTCGGGGTCGTCAGTTCGGGTTACGAACTCTTGAACGCCCGGATCGCGGTCCTGACCACACGCACCGACGAGGAGCGCTCCGAGGCAGTCCGCCGCCGGCAGCAGAAGTCCCGCCACAAGGTCGCGGCGGGCAAGCGCATCCTTTCCTACGCCGATCTCTCTGAGGGCGACTACGTCGTCCACGCCAACTACGGTATCGGTATTTTCGAGGGGATCGAGACCATGACCGTCGCCGGGGCGACCCGCGACTATATCGCCATCCGTTACGCCGGGACCGACAAACTGTTTCTGCCCGCCGAGCGGCTGGAGATGATCTCCCGCTACATCGGCGCGAAAGCCGAGGACGGGACGGTCAAACTCTCGCGGCTGGGCGGACCCGAATGGGGAAAAGCCAAGGCGCGGGCGAAGAGCGCGGCGCGCGAGATGGCAAAGGAACTGATCGAACTGTACGCCCGCCGTCAGCGCCGACCCGGTTTTTCGTTTGCTCCCGACGGCGAGATGGAGCGCGAGTTCGACGACGCGTTCGAGTTCGAGGAGACCTTCTCCCAGACCGAGGCGATCAAAGAGATCAAATCCGATATGCTGCGTCCCGTCCCGATGGACCGCCTGCTCTGCGGGGACGTCGGATACGGGAAGACCGAGGTCGCGCTCCGGGCGGCGTTCAAGGCGATCGTGTCGGGCAAACAGGTCGCGATCCTGGTCCCGACCACCATCCTCGCCCTGCAGCACTATCAGACCGCGCTCTCCCGGATGCGGGGGTTCCCCGTGACCGTCGAGATGCTCTCTCGCTTCCGCTCTCCGAAGGAGGCGGCGGCGATCCGCCGTCGGCTCAAACGCGGCGAGATCGACCTCATCGTCGGGACCCACGCCCTGCTCGGGGCGACGGTGTCGTTCCGCGATCTCGGACTGCTCATCGTCGACGAGGAGCAGCGGTTCGGCGTCGCGCAGAAAGAAAAACTGAAACAACTCGCCGCCGACGTCGACGTCCTGACCCTGACCGCTACGCCCATCCCGCGCACCCTGAATATGGCGATGAGCGGCATCCGCGATATGTCCATCCTCGACGAAGCGCCGGGCGACCGTCACCCCGTCGAGACATTCGTCTTGGCGCACGACGACGTCGTGATCGGAGAGGCGATGCGGCGGGAGATCGCGCGGGGCGGGCAGGTGCTCTACCTCTACAACAAGATCGACGATATCGACCTCGTCGCGGGGCGCGTCAAGCGTGCGCTCCCCGAGGCGCGGGTCGCCTACGCCCACGGGCGGATGGATAAGGAAGAACTGGAAGATATCTGGCAGTCGCTCGTCCGCGGCGAGATCGACGTTCTGGTCTGCACCACCATCATCGAGACCGGGGTCGACCTCCCCAACGCCAACACGCTCATCATTGAGAACGCCGACCGGATGGGGCTCTCGCAGCTCCACCAGATCCGGGGACGCGTCGGACGGAGCAGCCGCCACGCCTACGCCTACTTCACGTTCCGACCCGGCAAGGCGCTCTCCGAGATCGCGATCAAGCGGCTGTCCGCCATCCGCGAGTACGCCGAATTCGGCGCGGGGTTCAAGATCGCGCTCCGCGACCTCGAGATCCGCGGGGCGGGGAACCTGCTCGGCGCGGAACAGCACGGGCATATCGACACGGTCGGCTACGACCTCTATATCCGGTTGCTGAACGAGGCGATCCTCGAGGAACAGGGCAAGGTCTCAAAAGAGATCAGCGAGGCGAAGATCGAGTATCCGAACTCCGCGAACATCCCCGCGTCCTATATCTCGCTCTCGGCGCACCGGATGGAAATGTATAAGAAGATCTCGCTCATTCTGACCGAAGAAGACTTGAACGACGTCTTGTCCGAGTTCCGCGAGCGGTTCGGCGAACCGCCAAAGGAAACGCGGCGACTGCTCTGGCTTTCGCTGCTCCGCGCCGCGGCGTCGCGCATAGGCCTGTCCAAGGTCGAGTTCCGGGGCAGCGACGTGCGCTTTGCGACCCGGGGCGCCGGCGACCTTGCCGTGTGGGCGGTCGTCTTTTCCGAGCGTCCGGGGCTTCGCTTCGGCGGCGGGCGCGACGCGGGCGTGTTCCTGCGTCTGAAACGGGGCGAGGACGAGGCGGAGGAAGCCGCCCGCGTCCTGCTCCTCTACGAAGAAAAACGCAAAGAAGTCTACCCCGCCGGGGAAGAAAAGGAGAAAACCGATGGCAAGATGGAATGAAGCGAAGAGCGAAGCGCGTCCGCACGTGGGAAGCCGTATCTTCACGGTCGTCGTCCTCGCGGTCCTTTTGGCGATGATCCTGGCGGCGGTCTTCGTCCCGCTCGGTATCTTCCGGTCGCGGGGGGAGGTCGTGATCTCCTACGGCGCCGTGACCGTCCGGCGCGACCTCTACGTCTACTGGCTCTCGGCGTACAAGTACGCTTACCTCTCGTCGGTGAAACAGATCGATCCCACCGCCGCCGACACGTTCGTTTTCTGGAACGAGAAGACAGACGCGGGCGTCACGCGCGCCGAGGAGGTACGCGCCGAGGCGGACAACTGGATCCGCCGGATCGTATTCGCCGCCGCGTTCTTTGAGGACGACGACGCGGGGTTCGGCGGCAAGGTCGCCGAGGAGATCGAGAACACGTATCGCCGCGTCCTGCAATACGAGGTGGATACCGAAGAGGCGTACGACCGCGCGGCGAAAAAGGTCGGCTTCACCTACGCGACCGTGCGCCGCGCTCTGCTGCTCGAAAACGAGTATTACGCCTACGTCAGCGGAATGGACAACGACACGTTCTCGACTTTCTGCACCGTGGCGGACGGGGAGGTCGCGTTCCGCGCCGCGGCACAGAAGATCGATTTCATCGCGCTCTCCGCCGACGACGCGCTCCTCTACACCGCCTCGCCGTTCTGAGCTGCCGCGGGCTCAGCCCGCGGCAGCGTTTGATTATCAGCAAAGAAAGGGGGAAGATAACGCCGTGACCTACGCCGACCGACTGCATCCGCTGACGGTTTTTCTCTACTATATAGCGATCCTCGTTCTGACCATGACCGCGACCCATCCCGCGGCGCTGCTCCCGCTGTTCTTCTGCGCCGTTCTGCTCACCTGCGTGCAGGTCGGGATGAAAAAGGCGATCTCGGGTCTGCCGCTCGCCCTGCTCCTGATCCTGACCGTGACCGCGATCAACCTGCTGCTGGTCCACCGCGGCGCGAAGATCCTGTTCTTTCTCTACGGAAAACCCGTCACGCTCGAGGCGGGATTGGCAGGGGTATCGTCGGGGGTGATGATCCTCTCGGTCATCCTCTTCTGCGCCTGCCTCTCGCGCTCGCTCTCCGGCGACCGGATGGTGTCGCTCATCGGACGGCGCCTGCCGCGGCTGGCGCTTTTGCTCCGGATGACGCTCGGTTTCGTCCCCCGCTTCCGCACGCGCTACCGCGAGATCACCGACGCGCGCGGCGCGCTCGGACTGACCTCGGAGCGCGGTGCGATCCAAAAGATCCGCGCCCGGCTTACCGACCTCTCGATCCTCCTGACCCTGACGCTTGAGGAAGCGATGGATCAGGCGGACGGGATGCGCGCGCGGGGCTACGGTCTGCCCGGCGCGACGCGGGCGGTGACCGAACCCCGGTCGAAAAAGGACGCGTGGCTCTCTGCCGCTTTGGTCCTGCTGCTGATCCCGGCACTCTTCCCGCTCTTTTCCGGGCGCGGCGAGTGGAACTGGTATCCGCTCGACCCCGCCGCCCTCGCCCCCGATCTTCTGCTCGCTCTCTCGTTTGCCGCAGGCGCCGCGATCGCCGTCCTGCCCGCCATCCTCGAAGGAAAGGAAACGCTGAAATGGCATATCTTACGGTCTCGGATCTGACCTTTACCTATCACGCCGCAAAGACCCCCGCGCTCGCCGGATGTTCGCTTTCGGTCGGGGAGGGGGAGTTCCTCCTTGTCGTCGGGCGGAGCGGATGCGGCAAAACGACCCTGCTCCGCTCTCTCAAACCCGCGCTCGCCCCCTACGGGGAGCGGACGGGCGAGGTTTTGCTCGACGGCACGCCGCTCGATCAACTGACCCCGCGCGACGCGGCGACCCTGATCGGTTTCGTCGGGCAGGATCCCGAGCGGCAGACGGTGTGCGACACGGTTTTCGCCGAGATCGCGTTCGGGCTGGAGAGCGTGGGCGAGGACGGCGAACTGATCGCCGGGCGGGTCGCCGAAACGGCGGACTTTCTCGGGATCTCGCATCTTGCGCCGAGGAAGATCTCCGAACTGTCGGGCGGCGAAAAGCAGCTCGTCAACCTCGCCTCGGCTCTGGCGCTCCGCCCGCGCCTGCTCCTGCTCGACGAGCCGGTCACGCGGCTGGATCCCCCGGCAAAACTCCGCTTTCTTTCGGCAGTCCGCCGCGTCAACGAGGAGGCGGGCGTGACCGTGATCCTCGCGGGACACGATACCGAGGAACTGTTCCCCTTGGTCGACCGGGTCGCCTTTATGGACGGCGGGCGGATCGTTTCGGTGTTGCCGCCGCGCGAGTTCGTCAAAGCGGCGGATCACGCCGCGCTTCCGTTCCTGCCCACCGTCCCGCGCGTCTGGCGCCTCTCCGACGGGAACGGCGAAGCGCCGCTCTCGGTGCGCGAGGGACGCGCGTGGCTCGCGTCGCTCGTCGGGACGGACGCCGCGACCGAGCCCGAAAACGTCCCGACCGAAACTGGATCCGCCGCACCTCTCCTTTCGGCAAAGGACGTCTGGTTCCGCTACGGGCGGAACGAGCCCGACGTGGTCGCGGATCTGACCTGTACTCTCTCCCCCGGCGAGATCCTGGCTGTCCTCGGACCGAACGGGACGGGGAAGACCACGCTCATAAAACTGCTCGCCGGCATCCTGCGCCCGGTCGCGGGTACGGTCCGCTTTGAGGGGAAAAAGGACCTGCCCAAAGCGGGTCGCGGAGGTGTCGCCTACCTCCCCCAGAACCCGGCGCTCCTCTTCGCCCACGATACCGTCCGGGAAGAACTCGACGAGATGACGCCCGGCTTGGCGGATAAAGAAGACAAGATCGCGGACGTCGTTTCGCGACTGTCGCTCGGCGACCTCCTCGACGCGCACCCCTACGATATCAGCGGAGGGGAACAGACCCGGCTGGCGATCGCCAAACTGCTCCTGCTCTCCCCGCGCGTCCTGCTCCTCGACGAGCCGACGGCGGGGCTGGACCCGGTCGCCCGCGGGGAACTCCGCGCGATCCTCCGGGAACTCTCGGCTACGGGGTGCGCCGGTCTGATCGCCACCCACGACCTTGCTTTCGCGTCGGAGACCGCCGACCGCAGCGCGATGTTCTTCAACTCCAAACTGACTTTCTCTGCCGAGACGCGCCGCTTCTTCTCCGCCAACCGGTTCTACACCACCCAGGCGGCGCGCCTGACGCGCGACCGTCTTTCTGTCGCCGTGACGGCGGACGATGCGGTCTCCGCCCTGAAACGGAGAGGGGGTAAAACGGTATGACGTCGTTCAGACCCCGCGTCTTTTTGCTCCTTTTCGGGGGGGTCCTCGCCCTTTTCGACGCGTTTTTGTGGTTCCGGGGGCAGTATCGGCTCGCCATTCCCCTGCTTGCTTTCTGTTTGACGCTCCCCGCTCTCATCGTCTTCGAGTGGAGAAAAAGCGGCGCGCGCGAACTTGCCGCCATCGCCGTGATGACCGGGCTCTCGGTCGTCGGGCGGGTGCTGTTCGCCCCGCTCCCCGGGTTCAAGCCGGTCTCCGCCGTCGTGATCCTGACCGGGCTCTCGTTCGGACCGCTCGCCGGCTTTATGACCGGTGCGGCGACGGCGCTCCTCTCCAACTTCTTCTTCGGGCAGGGACCCTGGACGGCGTTCCAGATGCTCGCGTGGGGCGCGGTCGGTCTCCTTGCCGGGCTGTTCTCCCGCACCCGCTTCCGCCGCAACCCGGTGCTCCTTGTTTTGCTCGGGGCGATCGGGGGCGCGCTCTTCTCGGCGCTGACCGACGTCTGGACCACCGTCGCCGCGACCGGGACCTTTCTTCCCGCCGCCTACCTGACGTTTCTGATCTCCGGCTTTCCGTTCACCCTGCTTTATGCCGCGTCGAACGTCCTGTTTTTGCTTCTGCTCACCCGTCCCATCCTCCGCAAGACCGACCGCCTCAGATCGAAATACGGTCTCTTCGCTTGAACCCCCTTATGCACGCGCCTGCATATGCGCGCATATAATGTCGAAAAAACATTGACTTTTGCCGCTATATATGCTAAAATACTATTATAATTTTATCTCGCGTGAATTGGGAAACGGTGATCGGCGGGCGATCGCCGATCGGGTGAAAAAGCAAAGGTGACTTCATGAAACTCTTGATACTGGGCGCCGGGGAATACGGAAAACTGGTCAAAGAACTGGCGCAAACGAAATATTCGACCGTCGATTTTCTCGACGACAACAGCGACGTCGCCATCGGAAAACTGGACGACTACAAAGAGCTTTTCGGTCGGTACCGCGACGCGGTGGTCGCCGTGGGGAACAGCGAGATCCGTCTTGCCTGGCTCGACAAACTGGAGCAAGCCGGCTACCGCCTCCCGACCGTCGTCAGCGACCGCGCGTTCGTTTCGCCGTCGGCGGAACTTGGCTCCGGCTGCATCGTCGAGCCCATGGCGGTCATCCACACCGGCGCCGCCATCGGGCGGGGCTCCATCGTTTCCTCCGGCGCCGTCATCAATCACAACGTGGCGGTCGAGCCGGGGTGCCATATCGACTGCAACGCCGTCGTCGGCGCCGACGTGACCGTGCCCGCGGGAACGCACCTGCAGTACGGGCAGATCCTGAAAAAAGACGATTGATCATCAGAGGTTTCAGCACATGAAGAAAAAGCCGATCTATTCCTTCTTCAAAAGAGCGTTCGATCTGTTCTGCTCGTTTCTTGCGATCATCCTCCTTGCCCTCCCGATGCTGATCGTGGCGCTCGCAGTCAAACTCGACAGCAAGGGTCCCGTGTTCTTCAAACAGGACCGGGTGGGGAAAAACAAAAAGATCTTCAAGATCCTGAAATTCCGTTCCATGTACGTCGACACCGACCCCAACGCCCCGACGCATCAACTCGATCACGCGAACGCGCACATCACCAAGGTCGGCAAGTTCATTCGGAAAACCTCGATCGACGAACTGCCCCAGCTCTTCAACATCTTCGCCGGGCAAATGAGTTTCGTCGGTCCGAGACCGGCTCTCTGGAACCAGGACGACCTGATCGCCGAACGCGACCGGTACCACGCCAACGACGTGAAACCGGGGCTGACCGGGCTGGCGCAGATCAGCGGCAGGGACGAACTGGAGATCCCCGTCAAGGCAAAGTTCGACGGCGAATACGTCGAAAAGCGGGGCTTCTTCTACGATATCGGGCTCCTGTTCAGGACGGTGTTCTCCGTGTTCCGTCACGAGGGCGTCGTCGAGGGCGGGACCGGGGAACTGCATAAGAACGACACGTCGGAGAAGCAATGAAAAAGATCTTGATCACCGGGGCGGGTTCCTATATCGGGACTTCGTTCGAGAACTATCTTAAGGACAATTTCCCCGACGACTACCGGGTCGACGTCGTCGATATGATCGACCCCGCCTGGAAAGAGAAAAGTTTTGCGGGATACGACGTCGTGTATCACGTCGCCGGGATCGCCCATTCGGATAACGGCAAGATCCCCCCGGAAAAAGAGAAGCTGTATCGGTCGGTCAACACCGACCTGACGATCGAGACCGCAAAGAAAGCCAAAGCCGAGGGCGTCGGGCAGTTCATCTTTATGTCCAGCGCCATCGTCTACGGCGAGAGCGGAAAGATCGGGCGGCCGAAGATCATCACGAAAGAGACCGAGCCCGCCCCCGCCAACTGCTACGGCGACTCCAAGCTGCAGGCGGAGCGCGGCATCCTGCCGCTCTCGGACGACGCGTTCCGGGTCTGCGTCCTGCGTCCCCCGATGATCTACGGCAGGGGGAGCAAGGGCAATTTCCCCCAGTTGGAGAAGTTCGCCCGGAAACTCAGGTTCTTCCCGTACGTCAAGAACGAACGGTCCATGCTGTATATCGGCAATCTGGTCGAGTTCGTCCGGCTGATGATCGACAACGGGGAGAGCGGCGTCTTCTTCCCCCAGAACGCCGAATACTCGAACACCTGTGAACTGGTCAAACTGATCGGGGAAGCCAACGGGAAAAAGATCCGGCTGGTCCGTGGCTGCGGCTGGCTGCTTCGGATCCTCGGCCATTTCACGGGTCTTGTCAACAAAGCGTTCGGCAACCTGACCTACGACGCCGAAATGAGCGAGTACAAGACCGGGTACCGCAAGTACGACC
>CAMJCC010000008.1 GCA_946404035.1 uncultured Clostridia bacterium
GGCGGTCAGATCGCCGTCCTCATACTCTTGTTCTTGCTCTGCGATCTGATCCGGCTGTTCCGCTTCGGTCGGAGCGGTCGGCTCCTCCCCGAACAGTTCGTCCATCCCGGACAGCCGTTCCTCCTCCGCTCGCTTGGCGTCCTCCGCCGCGCGGTGTTCCTCCTCCGTTTCGGGATAATCGATCCCGGGCAGAAGCGTGGTCGGAGCAGGTTGCTGTTGCTGTGCGTTCGCGGCTTCTCTTGCCGCCTCCGCCCTGGCGCGGCGGCGCTCCTCCTCGGCTTCACGCCGGGCGCGCTCCTCCTCGATCTGGGCAAGCGCCTGGTCGGCGCGGAGTTTTTCGATCTTGATATGGTGATACTTCCGGTCCACCTCGCGCGCGATGGTGGACTCGCGGCTCCGGCAGGTGAAGATCAAACTCTGCACCCCGTCCTCCGCCAGTTCGCGCAGGGCGCGCATCGTGCAGGTCGCCCGGAAGTTATCCTGGTGCGCAAAACTCTCGTCGAAGCAGAGCGGCGGCTTCTCGTTCTTGTAGAGCAGGTCGATATACGCAAGCCGCAGGGCTATGTAGGCAAGGTCGCGCGTACCGCCCGACAGATACTCGGCGGAATAGCGGTCGCCCTCCTCGCGGGCAAAATCCAGAAACAGATCCTGGTTGACCCCGAGCTGACCGTATTTGCCGTCGGTCATCGCGGACATCAGGCGCCCGGCGTAAGCCGACAGACGCGGCGTGATCTCGCGCCGGAGGTTGCCCTCCGCGCCAGACACGGCGGAGTACGCCAGATCCAGCGCGTGCTTCAGTTCGCTTGCCGCGCGGATCCGGTTGCGGAGGATCTCGATCTTCTCGCGGATCTCGACGGGGTTGGACGCCCCCTGCCGCAGTCCGGCGATCTCGTCCTCAAGGTCGAGCCGATGCTTTTCAAGGTCCTGCTTCTTCTGGTTGCGCAGATTGATCCCCTCGAGCAGGTCTTCAAAGGACATATCGCAGAGCGCGTTCTGCAGCTCGGGAGACAGCGAGTGGCGCAGATGCTCCTCGTTCTCGCCCGACAGTTTCCCGCGCAGAGCGTTCAGTTCGGCTTCCAGCGTCTTTTCGTGTTCGGCAAATTCCGCCTCGGCGGCAAGGATCGCGTCGATCTCCTCGACCATCTTGTCGATCGCGGCGACGACCCCGCCCTCGGGCAGGGTGCGACCCCAACGGGCGGCAGTCGCGGACAGCGAGGAGTAGGTCGCGAGATAGGTCTTCTTGGTCCTGTCGACCACGTCGTCCGCGTGGCGGAGCGCCTGTTCGCGTTCGACGATCGCCGCCCGCCGCTCGGCGTTTCCGGCAAGGAACGCGGCGAACGCCGCCGCCGTCTTGAAATCGTATTCCGCGGCGAGCGAGCGCGCGTGCAAAAACCGTCCCCGGTAGATCAGGGCGAGCACGCCGCCCCCGATCAGCGCGACCCCCGCCAGGATCCAGTAGAGCGCCGCGGCGGGCTTCCAGCCGACGATCGCCCCGAGGATGGGCAGAAAGACCGCAAGCCCGAAAGCAAGGATCATCAGCAAGAGGGCCTGCATCCCGCTCTTGCGCGCGTCGCGCACTTCGCGGGTCACCACGGCGTCGCCGCCGTGCCGGTCGATCCGGTGCAGCAGTTTTTCCTCCTCGCGCTCGTTTTCGATCTTTTCTTTTAATTTTTTCCATTCCTCCTCCGCCCCGCGATAGGTGCGGTAGGCGTCCGCCGTCACGCGGAGGTTGATGGTCAGTTCGGTGCGGTAGGAATTGTCGGGCAGGAAGCCGTTGCCGGTGTGCTTCATCCGGAACTCCGCCTCTTCGGCGTGCAGGATGCGTTCCTCCTGTTCGAGCGTGTGCAGTTTATCGAAACTGTTGAGCAGGGCGATGGCGCGGAAACTGCCTTTCAGTTTTTCGAGTTTGGCGATCTCGCCCTCGATCTTCTCGCGTTCCTTTTGGTTCTTTACCAGTTCGCTCTCGCGGTCGAGCAGGGTCTCGGTGATCTCGACCGACCGCCGTTCCTCAGCGAGCAGTTCCTCCGCGCGCGCGAGCAGCGTGCGCGAGCCGACCCCGTGTTCCTCGGTCTCGGCGACGCGGCGGGCGTTGATGGCGGACGCCGCCTTGTCCACCGACAGCTGTTCGTTCCCCGAGAAAAGCAGGTTCGAGATGGTCTCGCGCATCTTCTCCTCGCCGACGTGGGTATCGTCCATCTGGCTGATGTACGCGGAGGACGTGAAGACGTCGGACGGCACGCCGAGAAAATACTCCCCGGCGTTCTCTTCGGTGACCAGACTTCCCTCCTCGAGGTTGACGACGCGGGTCCGGTCGCGGAAGACCTCGTGCCCGTTCTCTTCGACGATCGCGGAATAGCGGTCGATGCGGTAGCGTTTTCCTTTGACGAGGACGGTCATTTCGCCCTCGGCGGTCCCGGTCTCCCAGCTCGTCCGCTTGCGCCGCTCCTCCAGCCCGGCGGGGTCGGGGGTGAAGCCGTAAAGCATAAACCGGATAAAGGCGGCAAGCGTACTCTTCCCGGACTCGTTCGAGCCCTCGATGACGTTCAACTTGTCGCCGAACTTGACCTCGAAATAGTCAAGCAGACCGAAGTGTTTGACTTTGACTTCCAGTATCAGCACGGTTTGACCTCTCTTCCCTCCAGTCCGGATAATCCTTTGACGGCGCGCTCGACGGCGGTCTTCTGCTCCTCGGTCAGGGGTTCTTCGGCGCGGTAATCAAACGAGCGGCAGAACGCCGACACGTCGCCGGAGAGCGACGAGAACCACCTTTCTTCGACCTCTCCGATATCGCGGTTGAACTCCGCCCGCATCTTTTTCCCCAGTCGGTCGCGCGCGACGGCGAGCAGCCGGCGGTAATGCGGCAGGCAGAAATGGGGTTGCGCCCGGAACTTTTCGCGGAACGACGCGTCCTCTTCGTAGAGGAGCACCACGGTCTCCGCCATCCGGGACAAACTGAACTCGATCCGCGAGCAGACGTAGCAGTCCCCCTCCAGTTCCGCGAGCCGCGAGACCGTCTTCTCGCGTCCCCCGAGGGCGGCGAGCCCGTGGGGGAAGAGCGCGGGGGCAAGTTCGGCGAGGTGACTTTCGAGCATCAGAGCCAGCCCCAGACGGTTCTTGCGTTTCAGCATCGCGGTAAAGTGCGTGGGGCAGAACCCCTCGCGGTTGGTGCGGACGCGGACGTCGGGTTCCATCATCGACGCCCCGAGGATCAGGGACAACTCGTCCTCCTCAAGTTTGCGGTAGAGCGTGCAGAGAGGACAGCCGACGTCACGATGATCCCGCGAGTCGTCAAACGCCTCGTTGACCGGGATGGTGTAGATCCGTTCCATGGCCGCCCTCCTTATATTTTTTGCGCCCCACGCCCGCGAGCGTATAGTACGCGCATTCTATTTCATAATACAATTATACAATATGTCAAAAAGAAATGCAAGGGGAAAATCACTCCCCTTGCAGACTTTTTTGCACGCGGATCAAGAGATCAGAAGTCTGACCACGCCGTCCAGCGAATTCGGCGCGTCGGACGCGTCCTTCGCCCCGTCGGGCAGGTCGTTTTGCCGGGCGACGGTCTCGGGCGATACGCCGTACCGTTTGGCGATATCCCAGAGCGTTTCGCCCCCCTCGGGATAGACCGCGACGATCTCCCCGGGCGCGCGGGCGGGCAACTCCCCCTCCCCGCGTTCGACGCTCTCCACCACCGTCACCTCGTTCTCTTTCGCTATCCGGACGGTGATCGCCGTTTCGACCGACGCGAGCAGGCGCGAGGGGTCCAGCCGCACCGAAACCGACAGCGGGATCGCCGAAATGTCGGCGCGCCCCTCTCCCCGACACGCGGCGGGGACCGGGAGCGTGACCGAGAACGGAAAACGGAAGTTCACGGCGGAGTAGACGGTTCCTCCGTCGGGCTCTCCGGAGGGGGAACCGACCGTCGCCGTCACCCGACACTCCCCCGTGACCGTCGCCCCGTCGTCCCCGACGGAGGCGCCGAAGACCGAAACGGCGGCGCTCTCCCCGAGGACCGTCATCGCGTCCTCGCAGTTACACTCGCTCCGCTCGGCGTCGCCCTCGAGCGCAAAGACCCCGCCCCCGCAGAAACAGACGTCGGTCACGCCGATCTTTTCGGTCCTGACCGCGGTCGGTTCCTTGATCGAAAGCATATCGACCAGCGCCGCCGCCTCGTCGGGGGCGGTCGCCTCGGCGAAGAGATCCAAGGTCAAGTCCAGCGCGATCCCGTCCCCCGCGTCGCCATCCTTTTCCGTGACGTCGAGCGCCGAGACCGTCGCCCAACCCGCCGCGCTGCCCCCGGTCAGGGGTTCGCCTTCGTACGGGATCACCTCGGAAAACGGGATCCTCCGCCGATGCGTCCTCGGCACGCCGTCCCCGCGGTCGAGTTTCAGAACGACCTCCGCCTCGCCGCGCAGATCCACCCCGGCGGGCGTGACCGTCGCCTCCCGCACGCACGCCGTCGCCTCGGCGGCAAGCACCTTTTCCGCCCCCTCGGTCCGGATCACGTCCCCGATCCGCACGTCGCGGAGCGAGAGGACCTCTGCGACGTGCCCCTTGACCGGATGGATCAGGAGGACGGCGTCGGGGTCGGCGGAAAGGGTCGGGAGCGCGGGGGAACTCTCCCGCGCCCGGTAGCACCGGGCGGACGCCGAAAGCGGCGTTTTGATCTGGATCCGGCGCGGCCCCGTCAGCCGGCAGACCGGGACGTCCGCGACCACCGGGAAGAGGACCGGGTCGCACCCATCAGGACAGGGGAACGAGAGCAGATAATCCCCGGGGAGCGACAAAACCGACACGCCCCCGTCGGCGTTGCCGCACAGCACGGTGTGAACGACCGTCCCGGCGAACTCCGCCTTGCCGCCCGACACGTACTTCCCGCTCGGCCGCACGTTTGCCGACGCCGAATAGATCCGTCTGATCTCGGGCTGATAGTCGGGCAGCGTGACGTCGATCACGCACTCCCCGCGCACCTGCTCGGGAGATACGTCCTTTACCCCGTGAAAACCCGTATATAGTTCCTTTTCCATAGCGTCTCTCCTTCGGTATTTTGGTATATTCTATGCACCGCCCCCCCGGAGTAGAACGAAGGAATGAAGTCGCCGCGCAAGCGCGGCTAATGAAGTCGGCAGCGCATTCCGCGCTGCCTAATGAAGGCGGTGCAAGCGCCGTGAAGCGTTTGCCGCGAGCGGCAAACGTGACGGGGCGTGGAGAACGCCGCGGCGGAACAAAAAAAGAAAAGACAGGGCTCTTGTGTACCCTGTCTTTCTTTTTGCCTTGCGGCAAATTACTTGATCTCGACGGTAGCGCCGGCAGCCTTGAGCTCTTCGGCGATCTTGTCGGCTTCCTCTTTGGAAACGCCCTCTTTGATAGCCTTCGGAGCAGCCTCGACGAGGTCCTTCGCCTCTTTCAGGCCAAGACCGGTGATGCCGCGGACGGCCTTGATGACGTCGAGCTTCTTGTCGCCGAAGTTGGCGAGGATGACGTCGAACTCGGTCTTCTCTTCGGCAGCGGCGGCTGCGGGAGCAGCGCCGGCGGCGCCGGCAACGGCGACGGGAGCGGCGGAAACGCCGAACTCCTCTTCAAGCGCCTTCACGAGGTCGGCAAGTTCGAGAATGGTGAGACCTTTCACAAGGTCAAGGATCTGAGTGGTCTTTTCGGTAGCCATTGATAAATTCCTCCGTTTTCTTTCTTTTCAAAATGTGGTTTTGTCGAGCAGATCAAGCCTCTGCCGCGGCTTCGGCGGGCGCGCCGCCGTCTTTGTCGATCTTCGCCTGAAGGACGCGTGCGAACGAGTAGAGCGGAGCCATCATGGATCCGAGCATCTTCGCGATCAGCGTTTCCTTCGACGGGATGCTTGCAAGGGTATCGACCCCTGCCGCATCAAGCAGTCCGCCGTCCACGAAACCCGCTTTGATTTCAAAGGTTTCGATCTTGTCGGCATACTCCTTGATGATTTTTGCGGGCGCGACCGGGTCTTTCGCGGAAAGCGCGATGGCGGTCATCCCGCTGAGATACTGCTTCAGGTCGCCGTATCCCACTTCCTCGCAGGCGCGGCCGGTGAGCGAGTTCTTCATGACGCAGTATTCCACGCCTGCGGCGCGGAGAGCGGCACGGAGTTTCGTGTCATCCTCAACCGTGATCCCCTCGTACTTGACAAGAACGCCGGCGGCGCTGCCGCGGATCTTCTCGGCAAGATTACGGACGATCTCCTGCTTGGATTCCAGGATCTTCTGACTGGGCATTGAGTTCACCTCCGTAAAGATTATTCGCTAAGAGGCGGAAGAAAAGAAAAAATCCTTTCCCCACAAGACGGGAAAGGACGAATAAACCGAAAACGCAGTTTTCGTTAGGGTCAATTCTTCTCTCCTCGGCAGGGTGGCTTTCGCTTTTACTGTAACCTGCTGTCTTAGGAACGAGCAGTATTATAGCGTACCGTGCCGGATTTGTCAAGAGGTTTTTTATATAAAGATGAAAAATTGCTCCGGTCGAGCAAAAAGGCACGGTACGCTGTGATGTGTTGCGCCGGGCGCAACGTGATGTTGCTCTTTCGGAGCAGTGATGTTTTTACCGTCCGCAAGCGGACGGCAAAAGTGAAGTGTTGACCGCTCCTTTCGGCGCGGTCAACGTTTTGTTTTACAAAAGGCGGGGAGAACTGTTGAAGGCAGGGCTATAGAACCAAGGCGCGGCGGAGCGCGGAGCGAGCCGTGCCGATCAAAAAACCGAGAGGGCGCACGATCACGATCGTGCGCCCTCTCAAACAATGCGAATTGTTTTCAGATAGTGAACCTTTTTTCAAAAAATGATGAAGTTCTTTGCCCCGCTTTCTTACAAGAAAGCGGGCGCACCCCTCGTTCTCCCCCTACTTCTTCTCCACGATGAAGAAATACGGCGACGTCGGCGAATTGACGATCTGAAAACACGAGCAGCAGATCAAGCGGCGGTCGAGGGTGGCAAAATACTCTTTCAGCATCTCGCCCTCCAGCCGTCCCTCCTCGTGCCCGGGATACACCGCGACCAGAAGGATCCCGTCGTTTGCGAGCAGCTCCACCGCGCCAAAAACCGCCTCCATCGTGGTTTCCCGCATCGTGGTCACCTGCTTCTTCCCGCTCCCCGGCAGATAGCCGAGGTTGAACATCACGGCTTTCGGCGCCTCGTGTACGTATTCTTTAATAAGGTGATGCGAGGCGTGGATCAGCGTATAGTTTTCGGGACATCCGACGGCTTGCAGGTGCGCGCAGGTCGATGCGACCGCCGCCTCCTGGATATCAAAGGCGTACACGCGCCCCGTCGGACCGACGGTCTGTGACAGGAACGCGGTATCGTTCCCGTTCCCCATCGTGCAGTCCACCGCCACGTCGCCGGGGCAGAGATGCGCGAGGATAAACCGCTTCTGGAGTTCCAGAAGATCCACCATATGATTTAACCCTTTTGCCATTCCCCGATCCTTTCCGGCTGAACGTACGCCGTATAATTGGTCTTGTAGATCACGAACCCCGGCCGCGCGCCCGCGGGCTTCTTCACGTTGCACACGCGCGTATAATCCACCGGCACCGTCGCGCCCCCGGCGGCGTTGGCTTTCGAGTACCCCGCCGCGAGCGACGCCGCAAAGGTGTAGTCCTCGGCGGAGGGTTCCGCCCCGTCGCAGAGCAGGATCACGTGAGACCCCGGCACCCCCTTCGCGTGGAACCACAGATCGTTCTTCGCCGCGACCCGGAAGGTCAGATGATCGTTTTGCAGATTGTTCCGCCCGATCAGCACCCGGTACCCGCCCGGCGTCACCGTTTCGGTCGGGCGCGACGGCTTGCTCTGCTTTGCGGGCGCGTAGTTCTTCATCCGCGAGGCGTACCCCGCGCGATACAGCTCGTCGCGCAGGTCGGTCAAGTCCTGCTCGGTCTCGGCGCGGTCGAGGAAGCTCTCCACCGTGTCAAGATACGCGAGTTCGTCGCGGCAGTGCGCGATCTGCTCGGTGAGGATCGTCTTCGCCGTCTTCGCCTTGCGGTAGTGTTTGTAGAACCGCTCCGCGTTGTCCGCGGGCGAGAGCCGCGGGTCGAGTTCGACCGTCACCTCAAGCGGCGGATCGGCGGTATAGTCGATCAGAGAAACCACCCGATCCCCGCGCCGCAGTCGGTACAGGTTCGCGATGATCAGGTCCCCCGTGCGGCGGTACTCCTCGCCGCGTTCGGTGTCGGCGAGTTCTTCGGTCTGCGCGTCGAGTTTCCGCATCAGCCGCCCCTTCGCCGCGGAGAGCAAGCGGATCAGGTCCTGCGCCCGCTGCCGCGTGCGCTCCACCCGGTCGCGCTCGGCAAAGAACGCGTCGAACAACCCGGCAAAATCGGGATAGACCCGGTTCCCGTACCCCGCGCCGCGATAGGTCTCGGCGGTATAGGCGAAATCCACCGGCGTCCCGTCGGGACCCGTCACCAGGGTCGGGGTCACCCGCCCCGCGTCAAGGTCGGCAAACCACCCGGAAAAGACCTCCCACAGCGCGTCGGCGGCAACGTCGCGGCAGAGCGCGCCGGCGCCCCCCGCCCGGTACGCGATCTCCTGCGCCGCCTGGCGCGACGTACCGAGATAGGTCGAGAGGATGAACTTATCGAGCGGCAGTTCCGGGGGGTATTCCCCGAATTTCTTAAAAAACCCCTCCCGCGTTTCGGTCAAGGGCGACGCCTTATCCTGCGGGGGCGGCAGTTCGTACTTCATCCCCGGCAACACCTGCCGCACCCGGCTGGTCGTGAAATCGACCGGGCGCAACACCGCCGTGATCTTATCCTCGGCGTCCAGGAGCATCAGGTTGCTGTACTTCCCCATCACCTCGGCGACCAGGGTCTTTTCAACGGCGTAGCCCATCTCGTCGTACCCGGCGAAAACGAACTTCGCCGCGCGCTCGAACCCGATCTGCTCGCAGCGGAGCAGGCGCGCCCCGGCAAGATGCTTGCGGAGCAGCATGCAGAACATCGGCGCGACCGCCGGATTTTCGCGCGTCAGATCGGAGAGGCAGACCCGCGGAGAGGAGGTCCCGGCGTTGATGACCAGCCGACGGATCGCTTTCCCCAGCCGGAGGGTCAAGGTCACCTCGTCCCGCGCCGGCTGATAGATCTTTTCCAGTTTCGCGCCGTCCCCGATCGATAAATTGATCTCCCGGAGCACCGCGCGGAGCATCCCCGCGTCGTACGCCATAACGTCCCCTCCTTTCTGCCTCGTTCTTTATGTAAAGTTTTGTTTACTTTCCGCCGGATACGGTCGGATCACCGACCGCGTTTGCGCAGCAAAAGCGAGCACGCCTCCCCGACCTGTACGTATCCCGCCGCCCGCGCGGTCCTCGCCGACGCGGCGTTCGAGTAGGTGCAGCGGTATTCGGGGATCAGCCCGTGTGCAAGGATCATTTCGGTCACCCCGGACAAACACGACGCGGCGTAGCCGCGGCGGCGCGCCGCGGGGATCGTCTCCACCCCGATCTCGAGCGTCCCGCCCGGATCGCGTTCGTCGGGCGACGCGTGGGTCACGGCGACCGATACGACCCGTCCGCCGTCGATCTGCCCGAAACAAAGCCGCCCGTCTTCGACGCTCGCGACGATATCAAAGGTCGTTTGGTTGTACTTTTCGTCGGCGGCGGTCAGTTCCCGCCCGCCGGGGAGCGGCGGCGTCGGCGTTTGTCCCTCCGGGAACCGGAGGATGCGGCAGTGCCGGGTCGAATAGCGCGTGCGCAGGTATCCCCACGCCTCGCCCGTCGGCGCGATCTCGCCCCAGAGCCACCCGATCGCCTCGTCCGAGAACGGGCGGTCGGAAAAGAGTTTCAAAAACCGTTTGCCCACGGTTTGAAGCCGGGGGATCACCGTCACGGAAAGCCCCCGCTCGGGAGTGACCGACCATTCGACGGGGATCAGGACGTCCCAGTCGTTTTCGAATACGAACTCCTCGCCCTCGCGGTCAAGTTTCAGCACCGAACAGCACCTCCTTCACCGCAAACAGGTCGGAAAGCACGCGGCAATCGAGTTTGTCAAGGTCGCCGTCGGAGGTATGCCCGCCCCGAACGAGCAGGCAGTCGAACCCGGCGGCTTCGGCACAGGCAAGGTCGTGTTCGGTGTCACCGACAAGAAGACACCGCCCCGGCTTCTTTTCCTCCGCCCAGCGGCGGGCGAGCGCGGTCTTGTCGGGGGCGTAGATATCCCCTCTCCCCGCCACCTCGTCGAAATAGCCGAGGATGCCGAGATCACGGAGTTGCTCGCGGAGCATCCCCGCCTCGGTCGCGGAGAGGATCGCCTGGCGGACCCCCGCTTCTCTCACCGCGGCGAGCAGGTCGACGGCGCCGTCGCGGAGCGGGACGTTCCGCTCTCTTGCCCGGTATTCCGCGATCCATTCGTGCGCCAGCACCTCGTAGGGCTCGCGCGAAAAATCGAACCCGAGCCGGCGGTAATAGCCCTCGATCGGGAAGCCGAAGATCTCAAAATAGCGATCCCGGTCGGGGATCAGGGGCAGACCGCGCCGGGAGAGCATCACGTTCGCGCATTCGATGCCGAGATCGACGTCGTCGAGCAGCGTCCCGTTGAAGTCCCAGACCAGCGTATCGTAGCGGCTGAGAATACCCATTCCGATCCCCCTTTCCCGTTTTTGTCTATTGTATCACACATTTCCCGAAATGTCCACCGGAACTTGATTTTTTTCGCCTGCTGTGATAAAATGAAACAAAGCGGCGGAACGAAAAAGAACGCCGCACCAAACGGTGCGGCGTTCTGCGCCGAATACGGCGGTCCCCCTGTCAGGCGTCGTCGTCCTCGTCCTTGATGTATGCGCTCTGCCCCTCGTCCTCGGACTGTGCGGCGCGTCCCGGGATCACGATCCCGTGGCTGAAGCACTTTGCCTCCTCGCGGCGGCGCGCGTCGGACTTTTCTTTTTCGCATCTCCCCGCGTCAAGGTCGATCTCGACCTGCTTGGCGAACGCGGGATCCGAGGCGGTCAAAAACTTGCCGAACGTGTCGGGATAAACGAAGGTCTTGACCCCGCATCCGAACCGGATGGACAGATATCTGCCCTCGGCTTTCTCCACCGTTCCCTCGCCCAGCGTTTTATGTGTGACGATCTGACCGATCATTTCCATTTCTGACGGATCTCCTTCCGCTTCCCGGGGCTGTCCGCCCCGTTAGGAATGAAACGAATTGTAGCAGTAATATATGAATTGAGTGTGAATATACTTGGAATTCTTTTTTAACGATTTGTGGAACTCGTCGCTTTTTCCGTTTGTATTCTATGCCGGGACGGCAAAACCTGCCAATAAATAAGGGGAGGAAGACCGATGTTTGCTGTAATGGTCGTTGAGGACGACGCGGTCACGCGCCGCCTGATGTGTCAGGTGCTGCGCCGCGGCGGATACGACCCCATCCCCGCCTCCGACGGGGCTGAGGCGCTCGAGCTGATGGACCGCTACCACGTCGACCTGTTCCTGCTCGACATCATGATGCCGGGGATCGACGGCTTCGAGTTCATCCGCACCGTACGCGGGAGCCGGTTCGAGACCCCGATCCTGATGACCACGGCGAAAGGGTCGCTCTCCGACAAGCGCGAGGCGTTCCGCGCGGGCGCCGACGACTATATGGTCAAGCCCATCGACGAGGAGGAACTGCTGCTCCGCGTTTCCGCCCTGCTCCGGCGCGCAAAGATCGCCACCGAGCGGCGGCTGACGGTCGGGGCGTACACGCTCAACTACGACGCGCTCTCGGTGTCCGACGCCGCCGGGAACGAACAGATCCTGCCGCAGAAAGAGTTTCTGCTCCTGTTCAAGCTGCTCTCCTACCCCGGCAAGATCTTCACCCGCCGTCAGTTGATGGACGAGCTCTGGGGCATGGAGTCCGACACCGACGAGCGGACGGTGGACGTGCATATCAAGCGGCTGCGCGACCGGTTCCCGGACTGCCGGGATTTTGAGATCGTGACCATCCGCGGGCTGGGCTACCGCGCCAACCTGACGGGGGAGGACAAGAAATGACGGTCGGCGGCTTCTTCTCCGGGCTGAAGCGGCGGATCGGCGCGATCCTGCACTCTTTCCGCTTCACGATGATCGGCTCGGTCTTCCTGATCATGCTGACCTCCGGGATCATCGCCGGGGGCATCACCTCGGCGCTCTACAACGCCAACCCGGGCGGGTTCACGCGCTATACGCCCATCCTGCTCGTTTTGATCGCGCTGCCGGTCAGCGTCCTGCTCGGCACCGTCTTCTCGATCGTCGTTTCCAAGCAGATCCTGCGCCCGGTCGACGACCTGATCCGCGCGACCGAACGGATCGCGCGGGGCGATTTCTCGACCCCGGTCCCGGTCCGCTTCCGGAAAAACCAGTTCAGCCAGCTCATCACGTCGTTCAACGAAATGGAGCGCGAGCTGTCGGGGATCGAAATCTTCCGCAAGGACTTTATCGGGAACGTTTCGCACGAGTTCAAAACGCCCTTAAACGCCATCCGCGGCTACGTCCGCGAACTCTCCGACCCCGCGCTCTCGGACGCCGAGCGCGCCGAGTACATCCGGATCATCACCGAGGCGTGCGACCGCCTGACCGGGATGACCACCGCGATCCTTCTGCTCTCCAAACTCGAGAACCAGCGCTTCATCTCCGACCGCGAGGAGTTCGACCTGACCGAGCAGCTCCGCGACGCGATCTTGATGCTGGAGAGGGAGTGGACGAAAAAAGAGATCGAACTTTCGCTCGATCTCGACGAAACGGTCACCTATTCCTCCAACCCCGAAATGCTCTTCCACGTCTGGGAGAACCTGCTCGGGAACGCGATCAAGTTCTGCCCCCGAAGCGGCGGGGTCGTCCGGGTCGCCTGCCGCCGTCTTGACGGGGGGGTGCAGGTCGTGATCTCGGACAACGGCTCCGGGATGAACGAGGAAACGAAAAAGCATATCTTCGAGGCGTTCTACCAGGGCGACACCTCCCACAAGGCGGAGGGGAACGGACTGGGGCTGCCTCTTGTCAAGCGGATCGTCGATCTGCACGGCGGGCGCTGCGACGTAACGTCGAGCCCCGGCGAGGGCGCGACCTTTACCGTCACTCTCCCCGACGAGGTCAGATCTTCCGATAGGTAAGAAGCAGGAATTCCGCCCCGATGGTCAACTCGGACAGCGCGGCGAGCCGCGCCTTGCCCGCGGGCGGGGTGCGGTAGCCGTACGGGGTCATGTGGAACAGATCCGCGATCTCGGAGGGGGTTTTCAAGGCAAACGTGGTCCTGATCTCCTCCGCGCCGCAAAACTCGAACCCGTCCGCGTCAAACGGCGCGACCTCGTTCTCGTAGGGCTGATCGTACAAGACCTCTTTCAGAGCATAGAGGTGCCTGCGGTCGGGGATCGCCCGGAACAGGTACCCGCCCGGACGCAGCACGCGGAGAAACTCCTCGCCCGCGTAGGGCGAGAACGCCGAGATCACTCCGTCGAGCGACCCGTCCGAGAGCGGCAGACGGTAGACCCCCGCCACCAGCGGAAAGATCCTGCCCTCCCGCGCCTCCTCACGCCCCGCGCACGCTCTCACCGCCTCGGGGGACAGGTCGAGCGCGACCAGACGGACTGACGGCAGTTTGGCGACGGCGGCGGTGTAGTACCCCTCGCCGCACCCCGCGTCGAGCAGTACGCCTCCCGCGGGCAGTCGGCGCCCCACCTCGTTTGAGAGCGCCTCGCAGAGCGGCGCGTAGTGCCCGAGGGACAGAAAACGGCGGCGCGACGCGATCATCTCCGCGTCGTCCCCGTGTTTTTTCCCGGCGGCGGGCGACAGGTTCAGGGTCCCCTTTGCCGAGAGATCGAAACTGTGCCCCGCGGGACAGCGCACCGTCCCGCCAAAGCGTGACAGACCCGCGCCGCAAACGGGGCAGGTCAGAACGGGATAGACCCAATCAAAAAGCGAAAGATCGCGCATCGTTGCCTCCTTACCCGGGGAGACCCGGAGAAATCAAGAAAGCGGTATCCAAAATGAACGGAAAAATGATCGGCGTGGATTACGGCGACGTCCGGACGGGCATCGCCTCGTGCGACGTGCTCGGGATGATGGCGTCGGCTGTCGGCGCGATCAAGCCGGGCGGAATGCGCAACACCGCGCAAGAGGTCGCCCGCATCGCGAAAGAGCAGAACGCCGTCGGGATCGTCGTGGGGCTCCCGAAGAATATGGACGGCAGCGAGGGTCCGCGCGCCGACGTGGTGCGCGCTTTCGTCGACCTGCTCAAGGCCGAGACCGATCTTCCGATCTTCTTTGAAGACGAGCGCATGACCACGATGGAAGCCAACCGGTTCCTCACCGCGACCGAGACCTTCGGCAAAAAGCGGAAAGAAAAGGTCGACGCGCTCTCCGCCGAGCTCATCCTGCAAAGCTGGCTTGACCGCAAGCGGCGGGAAGAGGCGGCGAAATAAGACCGATACGATCCTGTCAAGCGACCCGCGGAGCCGTCCGCGGGTCGCTTTTCGTTTGCAAACCGAACGTCTCTCCCCGTTCCCGGCGCCCGAAAGCACGGGCGTAAAGAATTCTTTACATCCTGCAGCGGCTTCGGCTGCGGATCAGCCGATCGGCTCTTCGTCCGAGGGAAAGACGATCCCGGCGGCGCGTCGGATGGCGTCGAGCGTGAGGGCGGTCTGCCGGCTGATCGCAAGGAACGGCGCGGGGTCGAGTTCCCCCCGGATCGCGTCGCGGAAGTCCGCCGTCTCGAAGATCATGTTGTTTTCCGCCGGGATATAGGGCACGGTCTCGATCTTTCCGTCCGCCGCCGCGACGTCCAGCCGGGTCGTGCCCGAGAGCCGGTCGATCAAGATCGTCCCGTTCTCGCCCGTGATGACGCTCGGGGAGGTCGCGTCGGCGATCTTCGACCAAACCAGATTGGACGAAAAGCCGTCGTAGTCAAGCGTCGCGGTTCCGGCGCCCTCGAACCCGTTGTGTAAAAACGTACTTGACGCCGCGATCTTTTCGGTCGTGCCGAAGAGCGCGACGTTCAGGGCGACGGGATACACGCCGATATCCATCACCGCGGCGTTGGAGAGCGAGGGGTCGAACGCGTTCAGGACGATCCCCTCCTTGAACTTGTCGTAGCGGGAGGAGTACTGGCAGTAGATGAGGTCGGCGCGTTTGATCCGTCCGATGCGGTCCATCTCTTTCCGGATCAAAGCAAAGACCGGATCGTGCAGGATGCGCATCCCCTCCATCAAAACCAGTCCGCGCGCCCTCGCCTCGGCGGCAAGAACGTCGAAGCGCGCCGTGTCGGACGTCAGCGGTTTCTCGCACAGAACGTGTTTGCCCGCCCGGAGCGCGTCGAGCGCCTGACGGAAATGGACGCTGTTCGGCGTGGCAATATACACCGCGTCGACAAGGGGATCGGACAGAAACCCCTCCCAGGAAGCGGCCGCGGAAGCCACCCCGCACTCGGCGGCGTACCGCTCTCCGGTCCCAAGATCGCGCGAAAAGACCGCCTGCGGGAGCACGCCCGGGGTCGCCCGGACCGCCGCCGCAAACTGTCGGCTGATCTTTCCCGTTCCGACGAACCCGATCCGTAGATCGCGCCGTCCTCCCTCCGCCGTTTCGTTCATCCGTTTTCCTCCGTGGCGCTATTTGGGTGTGTTTTGCAAAAAAGCCGCCTGTTTGACCGATAAATCGTGATTTTTCTTATTGACAAACTACTATCACAATGTTAAAATAGTAGCTAAGTTATTCATTCGGCTGACTATTTATTCAGCGTACGTAAGCCCGAGCAGCCGCCGGGCGTTGCCCGAGCGGATCAGGGCGAATTGCTCCTCCGTCAGGGGCAGTTCGGAAAGCGCCCGGTCGACGTCGGCGGGATCCCGCCACGGGTAATCGGAACCGAACACGATCTTCTCCGCGCCGTGGCGCGAAATGATCCGATACAACTGTTCTTTCGGCAGATCGCGGATGCCGTAGGAGAGATCGAAGCAGGCGTCCCCGCCGACCAACATCTCTTCCACCTCGTCCCAAAGGCGGTAGCCCCCGATGTGCGCGACGATCACCCGACCGTCCCCCTCGCCGAGCGAGGAGAGCAGCCGCGCAAGCCGCCTCGGCGTCGCGTGCACGTCGTTCGGGAACGCGATATCCACCCCGCCGTGGAACACGGTATGCAGTCCCAGGCGCTTGGCTTCGCGCACCACCCGGATCACCCCGGGGTCGTCGGCGTAGCACCCCTGGTAATCGGGGTGCAGTTTGATCCCCTTGAACCCGTCCCTCGCCAACTCCTCAAGCTCGCGCTCGGGTTCGGCGGTGCGGGGATGGATCGCGCCAAAACTCATCACCCGACCCCCGCGCCGGTTGATCTCTTTGGCGAACCGGTTGATCGACGCCGCCTGTTCGGGGCGGGTCGCGACCGGCAGATTGACGGCGACGGTCACCCCGGCGCGTTCCGCGACCTTTTCAAGATCGTCGAGCGTTCCCGTCCCGCCCTCGGGCGAGGTACCCCCCGCCGCGGCAAGATAACGGACCGTCGCGTCCGCGATCTTATCGGGGTAAACGTGGGTGTGAAGATCGATCAGTTCCATTGCTCCCTCACGGCGCCGCGCGCCTTGTGAAATCATCAATCAGTATACCGTATCCGACCAAAAAAATCAAGTGCTCCCGGGAATAATTCGGGCAGGAGGACAGTTATGTTTTTTCAAAAAGAGATCGAAACCATGCCGAGAAAGGAACTGGAGCGGCTGCAGCTGGAGCGCCTGCGTCATCAGGTCGACTACTGCGCCAGAAACGTTCCGTTCTACGCTAAGCGTCTTGCCGAGGCGGGCGTGACGGCGGAGAAGATCAAGACCCTCTCCGACGTCAAGTACATCCCGCTGACCACCAAGGCGGATATCCGCGACAACTACCCCTACGGGCTGTTCGCCGTCCCGATGAAAGAGATCGTCCGCATCCACGCCTCGAGCGGCACGACCGGGAAACCGACCGTCGTCGGCTACACCAGAAACGACCTCGACAACTGGTCGGACTGCGTGGCGCGTCTGATCCGCGCCGTCGGCGTCGACGACGGGGATATCGCGCAGGTGTCGTTCGGCTACGGGCTGTTCACCGGGGCGCTCGGGCTTCACTACGGTCTGGAAAAGGTCGGGTGCGCCGTCATCCCGGTCTCCTCGGGCAACACCGAAAAACAGGCGATGCTGCTCAAAGACTTCGGCACCACGGTCCTCATCAGCACGCCGTCCTACGCCATGTATATGAGCGAGGTCGCGAAGGGGATGGGCATCACCCGCGACGAGCTCAAGCTCCGCATCGGGCTCTTCGGCTCGGAGGGCTGCACCGACGCGCTCCGCGACAAGATCGAACAGGGCTTCGGTCTGTTCTCGACCGACAACTACGGGATGAGCGAACTGATGGGCCCCGGCGTTTCGGGCGAATGCCACCTGCGCTGCGGTCTGCACGTCAACGAGGACCACTTCCTGCCCGAGATCATCGACCCCGAGACCGGCGAACCGAGAGAACGGGGCGAGAGCGGCGAGCTGGTCGTCACCACGCTGACCAAAGAGGGCATCCCGCTCCTGCGTTACCGCACCAAGGACCTGACCCGGCTCAACTACGAGCCCTGCGCCTGCGGACGGACCTTTGCCCGGATGGACAAGGTGCGCGGCCGCTCGGACGATATGCTGAAGATCCGCGGCGTCAACGTCTTCCCGTCCCAGATCGAGAGCGTCATCGCGGCGATCAACGGGATCGCGCCGCACTACGAACTGATCCTGACCCGGCAGAACTACACCGACTACCTCGAGGTGCGGGTCGAGCTGACCGACGCCTCGCTGCTTGAAAACTACGCCGCCCTCGACGGTCTCCGTCAGACGGTGGTGGCAAAACTCCAGACCGTCCTCGGCATCAAGGCGAAAGTCACGCTCGCCGCGCCCTCCTCTCTGAAACGCTACGAGGGCAAAGCCAAGCGGATCATCGACCGCCGGAACGAAAATCCCGATTAAACGAAAGGAAACGAATATGAAACGACTGATGATCGGGAACGAAGCGGTCGCGCGCGGTCTCTACGAGGGCGGCGTGACGGTCGTATCGAGTTATCCCGGCACCCCCTCCACCGAGATCACCGAATTCCTCTCGGAATACCGTGATATCTACACCGAATGGGCGCCGAACGAAAAGGTCGCGACCGAGGTCGCTTTCGGCGCGTCGCTTTCGGGCGTGCGCTCCGCGACCTGTATGAAGCACGTCGGGCTGAACGTCGCCGCCGACCCGCTCTTCACCCTCTCCTATACCGGCGTCAACGGCGGGATGGTGATCTGCGTCGCGGACGACCCCGCCATGCATTCCTCCCAGAACGAGCAGGACTCCCGCCACTACGCAAAGGCGGCGAAGGTCCCGATGCTCGAGCCGGCGGACTCGGCGGAGTGCTACGCGTTCGCTAAAGAAGCGTTCAAGATCTCCGAAAGTTTCGACACCCCGGTCCTGTTCCGGCTCTGCACCCGCATCGCGCACTCGCAGAGCGTGGTCGAGACCGGCGAGCGGGTCGTCCCCGCCCCCATCCCCTACGAGCGCAAGGGCGAAAAGTTCATCATGATGCCGGGCAACGCCAAGAAGCGGCATCCCGTCGTCGAGGAGCGGTTCGCGAAGCTGACCGCCTTTGCCGAGACCACCCCCCTGAACCGTGTCGAGGCGGGCGGCAAGCACGTCGGGATCATCACCTCCGGCACCTGCTACCAGTACGTCCGCGAGGCGCTCGGGGACGAGGTCAGCATCCTGAAACTCGGGATGGTCTGGCCGCTTCCGGTCGAGCTGATCAAGTCGTTCGCCGCCTCGGTCGAGCGCGTGGTCGTGATCGAGGAACTCGACGGGTTCATTGAGGATCACTGCCGCAATATCGGCGTCAAGGTCGACGGCAAATCCATCTTCTCGCCCGTCGGAGAGTACAGCCAGTCGGTGATCGCCGCGGCGTTCGGCGTCGAACCCAAGCCCCACGTCGTGCTTGAAAATCCCATTCCCGCGCGTCCCCCGATGATGTGCGCGGGCTGCCCGCACCGCGGGATGTTCTACACCCTGAAAAAGAATGGCGTGACCGTCCTCGGGGATATCGGCTGCTACACCCTCGGCGCACAGCCGCCGCTTGCCGCCATCGACAGCACGCTCTGTATGGGCGCGTCGGTGTCGGGCCTCCACGGCTTCAAGTGCGGACTTGCCGCGACCGACCGGACGATGAAGACCGCCTGCGTCATCGGGGACTCCACGTTCGTACATTCGGGCATGACGGGACTTGCCGACGTCGCCTATAACGGTTCCAACTCGATCGTCGTGGTGCTCGACAACTCGATCACCGGCATGACGGGGCATCAGGAGAACCCGACCACCGGCTACAACATCCACGGCGACCCCGCCGGCAAGATCGACCTCGAGGCGCTCTGCCGCGCGATGGGGATCAAACGCATCCGCGTGGTCGACCCCTACGACCTCGCCGCGACCGATGCGGCGGTAAAAGAGGAACTGGCGGCAGACGAGCCGTCGGTCATCATCTCGCGCCGTCCCTGCGTCCTGCTCAAACGGGTCAAGACCAACCCGCCGCTCGAGGTCAAGGTCGACCTCTGCCGGAGCTGCAAGAAGTGTCTTTCGCTCGGTTGCCCCGCGATCAGTTTCCGCGATGGGCACGCGACGGTCAACGACACGCTCTGCACCGGGTGCGGCGTCTGCGCCGGGCTCTGCCCGTTCCACGCCATCGGCGATAAGGAGGTCAAGGGATGAAAACCGTCAATATCATGATCGTCGGCGTCGGGGGACAGGGCTCCCTCCTCGCCAGCAAACTGCTCGGTCGGGTGCTGCTCGACGCGGGCTACGACGTCAAGGTCTCCGAGGTGCACGGCATGAGCCAGCGCGGCGGATCGGTCGTCACCTACGTCCGCTTCGGCGACAGGGTCGCCTCCCCGATCATCGACCTCGGCGAGAGCGACTTCATCCTCTCGTTTGAAAAACTCGAGGCGGCGCGCTACGCCGAATACCTGTCCCCGAACGGCAGGATCATCGTCAACACGCAGGAGATCGACCCGATGCCGGTCATCGTGGGCAAGGCGGTCTACCCCTCCCACGTCCTGAACGAACTCGAGTGCAAGGACGTGACGATCGACGCGATCGACGCCCTCTCGCTCGCCGAGCAGGCGGGGACCGCCAAGGCGGTCAACGTCGTGTTGCTCGGTCGGCTCGCCCGCTCTCTCCCCGCCGTCCCGAAAGAGGCGTGGCTCGACGCGATCAGGTCGTCGGTCAAGCCCAAGTTCGTCGACGTCAACCTCCGCGCTTTCGAGCTCGGTTTCGCGCTCGACTGACCCCCGTCCCACCGTATTTCTTATAAGGAGAATATTTCTATGTCCGACCCCAAACGCTACTGGCAGCCCGAAGCCGAGACCGCCTCGCGGGATCAGATCACCGCGTGGCAGAGCGAACGCCTGGTCTCGACGGTCAAACGGGTGTATCAGAACGTCGCCCCCTACCGCGACCGGATGGACGCGGCGGGCGTCAGACCCGAAGACATTAAGAGCGTCGACGATATTCGCAAACTTCCGTTCACCACCAAACAGGACCTCCGCGACTTTTACCCCTTCGGGCTCTTCGCCGTCCCGATGGAGCAGATCGCCCGGCTCCACGCCTCCAGCGGCACGACCGGGAAACAGATCGTCGTCGGCTACACGCAGAACGACCTGGATATCTGGGGCGACATCGTGGCGCGGCAGCTGACCGCCATCGGTCTTTCTCCGCGCGACAAAGTGCACATCTCCTACGGCTTCGGACTGTTCACCGGCGGTCTCGGCATCTTCGAGGGCGCGCGCCGGATGGGCGCGACCATCATCCCGGTCTCCTCGGGCAACACCGAGCGGCAGATCACCATCCTGCAGGATTTTGAACCTGCCTGTATCGCCTGCACCCCGTCCTACGCGATGTACATTGCCGAAACGATGGAAAAGATGGGCGTCGACGCCAAGAAACTCCCGCTCCGCTGCGGCGTCTTCGGCGCGGAACCCTGGACCGAGGAAATGCGGCGGCAGATCGAACAGAAACTCGACATCAAGGCGTACGACATCTACGGGCTGACCGAGATCATGGGTCCCGGCGTCGCCTACGAGTGCGAATGCCAGGCGGGGATGCACGTCAACGAGGACCACTTCATCATCGAGGTGCTCGATACCGAGACCGGGCTTCCCGTCAAAGACGGCGAAAAGGGCGAGATCGTCTTCTCCTGCATCACCAAAGAGGCGTTCCCGATCCTCCGCTACCGCACCAAGGATATCGGTGCTGTCACGCACGAAAAGTGCGCCTGCGGCCGCACCTTCGTCCGGATGTCGAAACCGATGGGCAGGACCGACGATATGCTGATCATCCGCGGCGTCAACGTCTTCCCGTCCCAGATCGAGACCGTGCTGCTGAAGACCGGGCACTCCCCGAACTATCAGATCGAGGTCGACCGGGTCAACAACCTGGACACCATCGCCGTCCGCGTCGAGATGAACGAGGCGACCTTCTCGGATACCGTCTCGGAGATCTCGCAGCGCGAACGCGCCCTCGCCGAAGCCATCAAGTCGCTGATCGGCGTCGCCGTCAAGGTGATCCTCGTCAGCCCCGGCTCCATCGAACGCTCCACCGGCAAGGCAAAACGCGTCATCGACCACCGTAAACTCCACTAACCGAACGACAAGAAAGAGAGGAACACAAGAATGGCAATCAAACAGGTCTCCATCTTCGTTGAAAACAAACCGGGTACGCTCGTTGCGATCACCGACGCCATCGGCGCCGCCGGCGTCGATATCCGCGCCATGTCCATCGCCGATACGCAGGACTTCGGCATCCTCCGCCTGATCGTCAGCGACGCCGAAAAGACCAAACAGGCGGTACGCGAGATCGGCTGCGTCGTTTCGATCACCGAGGTCGTCGCCGTCGCGGTCTCCGACCGTCCGGGGGCGCTCAACGACGTGATGCACATTCTCTCCGAGAACGGCGTCAACATCGAGTATATGTACGCGTTTCTCACCAGCCGCGGACACAACGCCTACGTCGTCCTCCGCGTCGCGGACAACGACAAAGCCGCCGGGATCCTCGCCTCCAAGGGCGTCAAGCTCGTCTCCGAAGACGACATCGCAAACCTTTGATCACAAAAGCGGGCGCGCAAATCTGCGCGCCCGCACAATATAAGGGCGCCGGATCGCTCCGGCGCCCTTGTTTTGTGTGTGAAAGACTTGATCGTCAGTTCTCGACAAGTCGGTAGTAGATCGGCGCAGGGATTTCAACGCCGTCTTCAACCTCGAAGAGGACCTCTTCGGGATCTGCCACTTTTTCAACTCTCTGCACGAAGTCCTTGCCGCAGGTCACGTTGATGTCCGCGAGCACAATGTAGGCGGTCTTTTCCGGCATGGCTCTCGTTCTGTTGATATGGAACGCGATGACCGAAGCGTTTCCGTCCGTGTAGGTGATGCCGCCGTTGCCGTCGGCCTCAGCCAGGAAGAGGTTGTTTTCGATATTCTGCAGACCCTTGGTGCCGGTGGAAAGTTTGAACGCCGCGGTACCGTCGATATAGACGGTGACGGTCGCAACGTAGTCTGACGCATAGGTGCCGCCGGCAACGCCGGACTTCACTGCCGCCTCATCTTTCAGCGCCTGATGAACGCGGATCTGGATGCGGTGCCAGCCCCACTCGGGGTTATCCGGATCGGCGCCGCCGATATTCGGATAGTCGGAGTAGTTGGGATTGACGCCGCACATCGTCGCGGGAGTGGTCACTTCGGCGTCGGAGATAGGGGTCGAGAAGTTGCCCATCCACTCAAAGCCGCCGGCGTATTTACAGTCGCTGTAACCGATGTTGTTCGCAGGCGACCAGTACAGGATCGGTTCCGACCGGAAAAGGCGGGCGGTGATATAGGGGGCGTTGTTTGTGTCCTCATAGAGATCAAGCATCGTTTCGTTGAAGAGGACCGAGTACTCGATCAGGAGGTCGTTGCCCGTGGGATCCTCGTTGGTCGGATAAAAGTGCTTGTCGCCAAGAATATCCGCGAAAGCAACGCCCTCGGTCGCATAAGCCGAACTGGTCGTATCGGTGCAGACCAGAACGGTCGGCTCGAACGTAAGCACTTCGTTTACCGGGTCGTGGCAGACCGTGCATTCGCCGGTCCGGGCGCCGGTCTGGTTGAACATCGTGACGGGGGTGGTCACGGTCCACTCCTCAACGACGTGACGGCTCGGATCCGCGTCGATGACCTCGATGGTCTCGGTGCAGATCGCGCCGCAGACCGTGCAGTGCTTGGACTTGTAACCGACTTCCGTGCAGTTCGGCTTCAGATCGATCGTATAGTTGTCTGCCGGAGTGTGCGGAAGTTTAGAGATCCTGGTTACAGACATAGGATCCTGTGCGTGGCACCTGGTGCAGTATCGGGATTGAGAACCGAAAGAGGAGCAGGTAGGTTTCGTGTCGACGACGACGTCGCCCCAAACGTGACTTGCCGGGATCTCGGTCACCGAAGTGGGATCCTTTGCGCCGCACCTGGTACAGTGATACGATTTAGAACCGGGGACGGTACAGGTCTGCTCTCTGTCGACCGTATATTCGGTCGACCAAGTATGTTCAGCCGTCCAGTTGGCTGTCACGGTTAGATCGCCCGTAACGGGCAGGGCAAGATCGACGTCCCATCCGGCGAAAGCGTGACACGTACGGGTTGGATCGACGGGCGGAACGATCACTCCGTCCTCTTCCACTTGTGCGGGGTCCACGGCGTTTCCGCCGGCGGTGTTAAAGGTAACGGTGTAAATCGGTCTGCGCCGGATCGAAACGAGATAAACCGAGATCGTTTCATCGTTTTTCGCCGAAACGATCAGATAAAACGTGTTGTCCCCTATCTCCAACGGAACGGTTTTCGTCAAACTGTGCTGAAGACCGAATTCGTCAAGGCAAACGGACCAAGTCGCGCCCTCGCTGACCGTGATCTTGTTCAAAAAAGAATACGACGCGGTCGCGTTTGGAACGGACAGGGACAACGTGTTTTCGTTGACCGTGAACCCCTCTGCGGAAACGAGTTTTGCTTCTTGGTTTTTCGGGATCGGATCGCTCTCCTCCGTATCGGTCGTTGCAGTCGTCGTGGTCGTCGCGGTCGTTGCGGTCGTCGTGTTCGTGGTCGCCGCGGCGTCGTTCCCGGGGGTGGGCGATGCGGTCTCGAATTCGCACGACGCAAACGCCAACGCGAGGAGCAGGAGCAAAAGAGCAAGGGCAAAAATGCGGATTTTTTTCATCGGCTCGTCCTCTTTTGTGTTTGATGGGTCTCATACGTTTCCATTATAATACATTCTTTGCATAAAATCAAGAATGTTTTTCACGCGTGTGCCGACACGCAAAAAGCGCCTGTTTTCACAAGCGCTCTTTGGGTTGTTCCTTGGATCAAGCCCAGGAAATGGTCGAGGGCTTCGGATCCTTGATGATCGACTGTTTGAGGAACTCGACCGCGTGGCGCAACCCCTCTTCCGGCGTCATCAAGCTGTCCTCGTGCTCGATGCTCATCACCTTGTCGTAGCCGACGAGGCGGAGCGCCGAGATGATGTCGCGCCAGTAGTCCAGCCCGTTGCCGTAGCCGACCGAACGGAAGATCCAGGAGCGGTGGGCTTCGTCGCTGTAATGCTTGGTGTCCAGCACGCCGAACTTGGCGACGTTGTACTTATCGAGTTTGGTATCCTTGGCGTGGAAGTGGTAGATCGCGCCCTCCAGCGCCTTGATCGCGGCGACGGGGTCGATGCCCTGCCAGATCAGGTGCGAGGGATCGAAGTTGGCGCCGAGCGTCTCGCCGACCGCTTCGCGGATGCGGAGCATGGTCTCGGGGTTGTAGACGCAGAAGCCGGGGTGCATCTCGAACGCGATCTTGGTCACGCCGTGGTTTCTTGCGAACTCCGCGGTCTTCTTCCAGTAGGGGATCAGCACGTCGTTCCACTGGTAGTCAAGGACGGAGAGGAAATCGTCCGGCCAGGCGCAGGTCGCCCAGTTCGGGGTCTTGTCCTCGGGAGAACCGCCGGGGCAGCCCGAGAAGGTAACGACGGTATCCACGCCGAGTTTCTCGGCGAGCAGGACCGCGTCGATAAAGTCGTCGTGGAACGCCTTGGCGATCTTCTTGTCGGGGTGGACGGGGTTGCCGTGCGCCGACAGGTTGGAGAGTTCGATATGGTGACGGGCAAGCGTCGCCTTGAATTCGTCCAGCGCCTTCTTGTCGTTGAGCAGGACTTTCGGGTCGCAGTGCGCCTTGCCGGGATAACCGCCGCAGCCGATCTCCGCCGCCTCGATGCCGAGCGCCTCGAACTTGGTGAGCGCCTCTTCCAGCGACATTTTGCCGAACAGGTTGGTCAGAACGCCGAGTTTCATAGGAATAATTCTCCTTTTTATTGTTTTTCGCTTCTATTATACCCGTTTGCCCGCCGATTTGCAAGGGGGTCGCCATCCTTTTTTCTTTCTCGTACGCGTGCGCCCGCATAATCCCCGCCCCCGGGGGCATCCTATCCCTCGCCGGGACACGTACCGGCGGAGGTTTTTATGGACGAATTGCGCGCCGACGCGTCGGTCTTTTTATTCGGAGCGCTCGGCTACCCCGCGCTCGAGATCCTCTGGCGCGGATACACCCACCCGACGATGGCGCTGGCGGGAGGGCTCGGCGCCGTTCTGCTCGCCGGCATCAACCGGCGCCTTGCCCGCGGCTCTCTTTTCCTGCGGCTCCTTGCCTCGGGCGCGGCGATCACCCTGACCGAGCTGCTCTTCGGCGTGGTCTTCAACCTCGCCCTCGGGATGGAGGTCTGGGACTACTCGGACCTGCCCCTCTCCCTGCTCGGGCAGATCTGCCTCCCCTACGCGCTGCTCTGGTGTCTGCTCTCGCTGCCGTTCTGCCTGTTCTTTGCGCGCGCCGCGCGGCGGCGACGCGCCCCGTATACCGGACAGGAATAGGGGCGGGACGACCTTTTTCGGTCTTGACAGCGCTCCCGCTTTGTGCTATACTCTTCGTGTATCAAGGTACGGGAGGGCGCTATGAAGAACGCCGATGCGGACAAGCCAAACGGTCTGTTTCAGACCGACCCGGCGGAACTGACCGAGCGCAAACTCGAGAGCCGCCGCCTCTTCACGGGCGCGGTGTTCGATCTGGAGGTCGACCGCGTCGCGCTCCCGAACGGCAAACCCTCTACCCGCGAACTCATCCGGCACAAGGGCGCCGTCGCCGTCATCCCGGTCTTTCCCGACCATACCGTGGCCGTCGAGGAGCAGTACCGCTACGCCGTGGACAAGATCCTGATCGAGATCCCGGCGGGCAAACTCGACGCCCCCGACGAGGACCGTGAGGAGGCGGCGAAGCGCGAGCTCCGCGAGGAGACGGGGCTTATCGCCGGGAAACTGACCTGCCTCGGCGACTACTACGGCTCCCCCGCCATCGTCGACGAGCGCATCACGCTCTACCTCGCCACCGATCTTTCCGAGGGCGAACGCGACCTGGACGACGACGAGTTCCTCTCGGTCCGCCGGGTCCCGCTCTCAGACCTTGCCGACGCGATGCTCGCGGGCAGGATCACGGACGGGAAAACGCAGGCGGCGATCGGGCGCGTGTGCCTTATGGTCGAGCGCGGACTGCTTTGATCAAATCGATTTCCGAACGTTTTTACGGAGGTACATAATATGGATATGATCCTGAACAACGGCCCCACGATCCTCCTGATCCTGGCGGGCGTCCTGATCGTGATCGGGGCTCTGCTCGGTCTGCTTCGCGGGTTCAAGCGGGCGTTCATCCGGTTTCTGACCGTTCTGGTCGCGTTCTTCGGTTCTCTCTTCGCCTGCAAGTATTTCCTCTCGAACACCGAAAAGGTGCTGAACCACCCTTGGACGCAAAAACTGCTGGTCATGATGAAGGTCACGTTCCTCGACCAGCTGAAGGAGCAGGTCCCCGACGCCTACGATCTTCTGATCGGGCTGCCGGTGGCGATCCTCTCCCCCATCTTCTTCACGCTCCTGTTCCTTGTCGCCGCGTTCGTGCTTGAGATCGTGTCGATGATCATCGGCTTCTTTGCCGGTCCGAAGCACAGCTTCCATCTGCTCGGCGGCGTGATCGGCGCGGTACAGGGCGCCGTCTTCACCGTGGCGATCATGGTCCCGCTCTGCGGTCTTCTCACCAACGCGGTCTCGGCGATCGACACCATCGAGGAGGAGAAGAACGAAAACTACAACGTCGCGGCGATCGAGCAACTCTCCGACTACAAGCAGCAAATGATCGCCATCACCGACGCGCCGATCTACCAACTGGTGGACAAGTACGCCGGCACCCCGATCTGCTCCTCCCTGATGCGCTACACCGTCGACGGCAAAGAGGTCAATATCAAGGAAGAGACCGACAACGTCGCGCGGCTCTACGCGCATATCTTCCCGCTGATGGGCACCGAGCTGAAGAACTATAAGCAGGATCAGGTCCAGGCGCTCGGAAACGTCGTGGGCGACCTCGACCGCTCCGAACTCTTCCCGCTCCTGATCACCAAGGTGCTGAACGCCGCGGGCAACGGCTGGCTGGGTCCGAATAACGAGGGCGGCGGCACTTTCCTCTCGATCAAAGCGCCCCAGACCGACAGCAAGTTTGACGACGTTCTGATCGAACTCTTCAAGGTCATGGCGACCACCAGTTCCGATCCGGTCAGCGACGAGCCGAACGCCAAGAAAGTCATCGCGGCGGACCTGCAGACTATGGTCGACCTGTTCGATATCCTGGAAAAGCACGGCATCTTCCCGATCATCGACGACTCCGACGCCCTGCAGACCAAACTGGCGACCGACCCGACCCTGTTCCCCGAGATCCGCACCAAGCTGAGATCCAACGAACGGTTCAAGCCGGTCTGCGACGCGATGGAACGCGCGGTGATCTCGTCGGTCGTGTCGATCCCCGAACAGGGCTCGCCCCAGTACGCGGAATTCCACGATATGACCGAGGACGTCGCGAACGCCCTGAACGGTCTTTCCGACGAACAGCGGCAGGCGTTCTTCGACGATCCGACCCAGTTGCTCGAGGGCACGGCGTACGCCGATCAGCTCCATACGGCGCTCCAGAACTACGACGTCAACAGCGGTATGGTGGAACTCTCGAAAGAACTGCTCTCCGACATTCTGAACGACGGCTTCGGCGAAAAGCTGAAGAACGGCGAGGACGTCACGGCGGACGACGTCGAAACGTTCCTGCGCGACTACACGTCAAACTCTCTCGGGACCGATTGATCCATTCGCAAACCGTTCCGCGGCGGGCGCCCCTTTCCCGGGGCGCCCGCTTTTTATGCAAAATCTCGGTTTCGGCGAATTCGACAACTATATATGGACGAAAAGCGGAAGAAAGCAACAACCTGTGGCAAAACCGCTTGACACCGGGCGAGAAAAACTGTATAATAATATCTTGGAACAAAATCCGGTAAAAACGGGAGGGGACTGGGCTTCATGGCAAAAAACGAATACAATGCAAGTTCCATCACGGTACTTGAGGGTCTGGAACCGGTCAGACGGCGCCCGGGCATGTACATCGGGGACACCGACGTCAGGGGATTGCATCACATGGTCTGGGAGATCGTCGACAACGCGGTCGACGAGGCGGCGAACGGATACGCCGATAAGATAGACGTGACGATCCACCAGGACGGATCGCTGACCGTCACCGACAACGGGCGCGGGATGCCGGTCGACATCCACCCGGGACAGCAGGTGCCGGGCGTGGAACTGATCTTTACCAAACTGCACGCGGGCGGAAAGTTTGACGGAAAGAGCTATTCCTACGCGGGCGGTCTTCACGGCGTGGGCGCGTCTGTCGTCAACGCCCTGTCGCGTTGGCTTGTCGCCGAGGTGATCCGCGACGGCAAACGCTACCGCATCGAGTTCGAGAGCCCCGAGGACGAGGAGGGGAACGTCCGCTCCGGGGTCATCAAGCGCAAACTCCGCACCGTCGGCCGCGACGTGCCGGGACACGGCTCCTCGGTCACGTTCATGCCCGACGACCGGGTCTTCAACACCGTGCGCTTCGATTTCAACACCATCCAGAACAAGCTCCGCGAACTGGCGTTTCTGAACGCGGGGCTGACCATGACGTTCAAGGACGAACGCAAGACCGACGGCGAGAACTTCTTCGTCTACAGCTACAAGAACGGGTTGATCGACTATATGAAGTTCTTCCACCAGGGGAAGAAGGTCCTCTACGAGGAGCCCATCCTGATCTCCGGGGAGAGCGAGGGCATCCGGCTGACGGCGGCGATCCAGCACACCGACGGCTACAACGAGACCATCCTCTCCTACGTCAACAACATCCGCACCACCGAGGGCGGCACGCACGAGACCGGTTTCAAGACCGCCCTGACCAAGGTCTTCAACACCGCGGCGCGCGAACTCGGCGTGCTGAGGGACAAGGACGACAACTATATCGGCGAGGATCTTCGCGAGGGGATCACCGTCATCCTGTTGGTCAAGATGAAAGAGGCGCAGTTCGAGGGACAGACCAAGACCAAACTGGGCAATATCTCGGCGCGCACGGCGGTCGAGACCATCGTGACCGAACAGCTCGGGCGCTACACGCAGAACCGCAGTAACCAGACCGTCGTCAAGGCGGCGCTCGAAAAAGCCAAAGCCGCGCGCGGCGTGCGCGAGGCGACCAAAAAAGCGAACGACCTCGCCCGCCAGAAGAACAGTCTGGAGGTCACGGCGCTGGTCGGCAAGTTCGCCGCCAGCATCGGGCGCGACTTCTCGAAAAACGAGATGTTCATCGTCGAGGGCGACAGTGCGGGCGGCTCGGCAAAACAGGGGCGCGACCGGAACTTCCAGGCGATCCTTCCCCTGCGCGGCAAGCCGGTCAACAGCGAGAAACGCCGCCTCGAAGCCCTGCTCGCAAACGAGGAGATCCGCTCGATCATCACCGCCCTCGGGACCGGGGTCGGGCGCGATTTCAACATCGCCAACCTCCGCTACGACAAGGTGATCATCCTGGCGGACGCGGACCAGGACGGCGCGCACATCCGGGCGCTGCTCCTGACTTTCTTCTACCGCTATATGCAGGAATTGATCCTCGAGGGTCACGTCTATATCGGGATGCCGCCGCTCTACCGCATCGAGCGCAAGTCCGACGGCAAGGTCTGGTTCGCCTACGACGACGCCGAGTGCGAGAAGATCACCGCTCAATTTGAAAAGAGTTCCGCGTATACAATCTCCCGCTACAAGGGGCTTGGCGAAATGAACCCCGAACTGCTCTGGGAGACCACGATGAACCCCGCGCACCGGACGCTGATCCGCGTCGGGATCGAGGACGCGGCGGAGGCGGAGAATATGGTGACCATCCTGATGGGCGACGACGCCGCCCGTCGGCAGGACTATATCTTCGCGCACGCCGACTTCAACAAAGTGGACACGTTTGCCAAGAAAGTGAGGGTGTAAGAGGTGGGCCGCCAGTCTAAAACCGAAAAGGTGACAGTCGACAATACCGTCATCCTCGAACGCAATATGGAGGACGTGATGCACGCCTCCATGATGCCCTATTCCGAGCACGTCATCCTCGAACGGGCGGTCCCGCGCGTGGAGGACGGGCTGAAACCCGTACAGCGCCGCGTGCTGTTCGCGATGAACGAGGCGGGCTTGACCCCGGACAAACCTTTCCGCAAATCGGCGAACATCGTCGGGGAGACCATGGCGAAATACCATCCCCACGGCGACAGCTCGATCTACGATACGATGGTCCGGATGGCGCAGGACTTCAATATGCGCGTCCCGCTCGTCGAGGGGAACGGCAACTTCGGTTCGATGGACGGCGACACCGCCGCCGCGTTCCGGTACACCGAGGCGCGGATGGCGCCCGCCGCCCTCCTGATGATGCGCGACCTCGCCAAGGAGACCGTGCCGTCCTCGCTCAACTTCGACGATACCAGAAGAGAGCCAGACGTGCTCCCCGCGCTCTTCCCCAACCTGCTGATCAACGGCTCGGCGGGCATCGCGGTGGGTCTGGCGACCAATATCCCGCCCCACAACCCCGACGAGGTGATCGACGGCGTGATCGCCGCGGTCAAAAACCCGAAGATCACGCTCGCCGCCCTGATGAAACACATCCAGGGACCCGATTTCCCGACCGGCGGCATCATCGTCAACCCCGAGGATCTCGAACAGATCTACAAAACGGGAGAGGGCAAACTCTACGTCCGCGCCAAGGCGACGGTCGAGCGGCTCTCCGACGGACGCTCGAATATCGTCGTGACCGAGTTCCCGTTCCAGTCGAACAAGGCGGAGCTGCTCGCCAAGGTGCTCGAGCACGCGCAGGCAAAACGCGAGATCATCCAGCAGATCGCGGACGTGCGCGACGAGTCCGACAGGACCGGTATCCGCGCGGTCATCGAGGTCAAGCGCGGCTACGACGCCGAAAAACTCCTGACCTACCTCTACCGCTACACCGACCTGCAAAAGACCTTTGCCGTCAATATGATCGCCATCGCCGAGGGGCGCCCGATGCAGCTCTCGCTTGTCGACGCGGTGAACTACTACGTCGCGTTCCGGCGCAAGATCGAGCGGCGGCGCATCAACTACGACCTCAGGGTCGCGCGCGACCGCGAGGAGATCCTCGGGGGGCTCGTCGTCGCGGCGCTGAACATCGACCGCGTCATCGCCGTGATCCGCGGGTCGAAGACCCCCGCCGAGGCGAAGACGCAGCTCTGCACCGAATTCAAGCTCACCGAGCGGCAGGCGGAAGCCATCCTCGAAATGAAGCTTCGCCGGCTGACCGGGCTTGAGATCGAAACGCTGGAAAACGAACTCGCCAAGGTGCGCGAGAACATCGCCGGCTGGGAACGTCTGCTCGCCGACCCGCTTGAGATGGACCGCGAGATCATCTCCTCGCTGAAAGAGGTCAAAAAAGCTCTGCACTCCGAGCGGCGCACCGAACTCACCTCCGTCGTCGAGGAGGAGACCGTCAAGCTCGACGATTTCCGGCAGGCGGAGGACACCGTCGTCTATATCGACGAGGCGGGCAACCTCCACCGCGTAAGCGAAAAAATCTTTGAAAATATGCAAAAATCAGCAACCACCCCCGAGGAGCTTTTCGTCAAAACGAGGACCGACGTCACGCTCTATCTCTTCGGCAACCGGGCGGGGGTCTACCAACTTTGCGCCGGGGACGTCCCCGAGTGCCGCTCGGCAAAGGACAAGGGCGTCATCCCCGAGAAACTGATCCGCGATTTCACCGACGACTACCTCCTCTGCGCGCTCCCCTCGACCTTGTCCGACGAGGAGATCACGCTGGTCGCGACCGAGCGCGGGATGCTGAAATGCTCGGCGTTCTCCGAATACAAGATCAACCGGAAAAAGTACGAGGCGGCGCTGCTCCGCGAGGGCGACAAGCTGATCTACGCCGGACTGCTTTCGGGCGCGACCGGCATCGACCTGAACCTCTCGGACGGCAAGAGAAAGATCCGCCGCGATCCCGTCCCCGTGACCGGGCGGCGCACCTACGGCGTGCGCGGGATCAAGCTGCCCGAGGGCGTCACGCTCCAGTCGATCACCAAACGCAAATGACTTTTCCCGCCCGTCGCACGCGACGGGCGGGCGCCTTTTCGATTGACAAATCCGCCCCGGGATGCTATAATGAGAGAGAATATTCCTCCTCTGTGAAAGGAGCCGTTATGATGCAAACCGCCAAACCGTCCGCGTTCCTCCGGTTCGCGGCACTCTTCCTTGCGATCTTTCTGGTCTTCCCCATCGCCGCGCCGTTCACTCGCCGCGACGCGTCGAAAACGACCGACAACGCGGTCCCCGCGCTCCTGTCGGGCTCTCCCGGCGACGGACTGCTCACCGAGAGCGACAAGTATCAGTACGTTCTCTCCGCTTATCTGAACGGTGAGACCGAGATCGACGTCAAGACCGCAAATTTCACGCTGACCAAAGCCGAGGTGTCCCGGATCTTCACCGTGATGTTCTACTCCGAAGCGGAACTGTTTTTTTCCAGAAACGGTTACCACGAAGCGTCAAGCAATGGTGAGTTTATCAAGATCCTTCCCCTTTACACAATCGACGCCTCCGAGATCCCGTCGAAACTCGCCGAGTTCCGGACCCTGACCGCCGCGATCGTAGCCGAAGCCGACCCCTCGTGGAGCGAATGGGAGAAGATCGCGTTCGTCCACGACTACATCGCGCTCCACTACGACTACGACCAAAGGGCCAATAACGAAGAAGAAAAAGACCAAGCGATCTACGACGCCTACGCGATGCTGAAAGAGGGGATCGGGGTCTGTCAGGCGTACTCCCTGCTCGCCCGCTATCTTCTGAAACAACTCGGCGTCGAGTGCGAGTGCGTTTCCTGCGGGGAACTGAACCACGAGTGGAACATCGTCAAGATCGGCGGCAGTTGGTACCACATGGACGTGACCTGGGACGACCGGGACGATAAGGGGCTCTACGGGCAGGTGTCGCACGACTACTTTCTCTCCTCCGATACCCATTTCAACGCGGGCAAGCACAACTGCGCCGGCTGGGACGCCCCCGTCCGGGCGACCAACGGCAAGTTCGACGGCTTCTTCGAGGACGTGACGACCCCGTTCATTCTGACGGACGGCGCGGTCTACGCCATCAACGACGGCCGCCTCGTGACCTACGATCCCAAAACCGAACAGTTCACCCGTCTCCGCGACCTCAGCAGTCTGAAATGGAGCACGCAGGGCGGCG
>CAMJCC010000009.1 GCA_946404035.1 uncultured Clostridia bacterium
CCTCATCAGTCGCTCCGCGACAGCTTCCCCTCCGAGGGGAAGCCAAGGAACGCTTTGCGTCGCGAATTGCCGCGCCCGAGGGGCGCGGCATGAAATGCGCCCCGCTCGACGGCGGAGCGCATTTTCCTTGACTTCCCCGCGCGTGCGTGCTATAATAATGGCAGTTATAGTAAAAGATTTTCCATAAGGAGAACCAACGGTCTATGATGATGATGCCCCCGCCGATGCGGCGCGACGACGTTCCGCGCGTTCCGCCCCCGAAAAACATCGCCGACATACCCCGGTTCCTCGGCGAACTGATCGGGGGGTTCTTCTCGCGTCTGGGCTACATTTTCGCCCTGGTGTGGAAGACGGGCCCGTGGATCCTGATCGTCAAATCGTTCATCGCTCTGTTCCAGGGCGTGATGCCCATCGTCGGCTCGCTGCTCTCGAAAGAGATCTTGAACGAATTGCAGAAGATCATCGCCGAGCAGGCGCGGGACGGCGCCGCCGAGGGATTTGCCAAGTGGGCGAACTCCTTTATGGGCTCGACGGTCATGTTCCTGCTCATTTTCCTGTTCACCTACCGCATCCTGAACAACGTGATCGGGCGGATCAGCACCGCCACCACCCGGATCGCCGGGGAGTTGGTCGTGCGGCACGTCAAGACCATCATTATGGAAAAGGCGGCGAAGATCGACCACGCCTCCTTTGATATGCCGGAGTTCTACGAGAAACTCGAGAACGCCAACCGCGAGGCGGGGCACCGCCCGATCGAGATCATCTCCAACTTCTTCGCGATGATCAGTACGGTCATCAGTTTCGTCGGTTATATTCTGATCCTGTCCCGGGCGCTTCCGCTCGCCGCCGCGGCGATCTTGGTCGTGTCCTTCCCCTCCGCGATCGTCAACTTCATCTACCGGCGCAAGAACTGGGCGTATATGCGCTTCCGTTCGCGCGACCGCCGCGAGATGAACTACTATTCCGACGTGCTGGTGAACAAGGATCTGGTCAAGGAGATCCGGCTCTACGACCTGTCGGGCGCGTTCATCGACGCCTACCAGTCGGTGTTCAAACGCTACTTCGCGGGGCTCCGCCGCCTGATCATCCACGAGGGGGTCTGGCACGTTTCGATCTCGGTCGTTTCGTCGGTCGTCAACTGCGTCTGCTACGGCTTCGTCGCGTGGGGCGTTTTCAACGGGCAGTTCATGATCGGTGACTACTCGCTCTATACCGGCGCCCTGAACCAGATCTCGACCGAGGTCGGGAACCTCATCAACAACTCGGCGTCCATCTACGAGGGGACGCTCTTCATCGACAACCTGCTTGTCTTTTTGCGCGAAGAGCAGAAGATCGTGCCGGAGGGAGAACCGCTGCACGTCAAGCGCGGCATCCCGCACATCATCGAGTTCCAGCACGTCAGTTTCCATTACCCCGGCACCGAGCGCAACGTCATCCGGGACGTCAACCTGACGCTCCGCCCGGGCGAGACGGCGGTCCTGGTCGGTCTGAACGGCGCGGGCAAGACCACGCTGATCAAGTTGCTGACCCGGCTCTACGACCCGACCGAGGGACGGATCCTGCTCGACGGCGAGGACCTGAAACGCTACGACACGGCGGAACTCTACAAAATGTTCGGCATCATCTTCCAGGACTTCGGCCGCTACGCCGTCACGGTCTCGGAGAACATCCATTTCGGCGACGTGCATCGCGCCGAGATCCCCGAGGAGATCCGCGAGGCGGCGATCCGGGCGAACGTGGACGGATATATTTCGGGTCTGCCGCAGGGGTACGACACCCCGCTGATGCGCATCTTTGACCGCGAGGGCACCGAACTGTCGGGCGGGCAGTGGCAGAAACTTGCCATCGCGCGCGCCTTTTACAGCACGTCGGATATTCTGATCCTCGACGAGCCGACCGCCTCGCTCGACGCGATCGCGGAGCAGGAGATCTTCAACACCTTCGATCAGCTCCGTCGGGACAAGACCACCATCTTCGTGTCCCACCGGCTCTCGAGCGCGACCGTCGCCTCCAAGATCGTGGTCCTGGAGTTCGGTCAGGTCGTGGAGGAGGGCACCCACGCCGAGCTGATGGAGAAGCGCGGCAAGTACTACGAACTCTTCTCGACGCAGGCGAAACGCTACGTCAGCGAGGGTGAGCGCATCAACGGGGAGACCGAGGAATTCGCGCCGCCGCAGGGTCGCCGCTTCCCCGCCCGCGAGGGTTACGACGCGCCGTCGGAGGGCGACGGGGATCCGGGGCTGATCTGACGCCGCGCACCGGCAAAGAAAAAAGTGCATTTTTGGAAAAAAGGGGTTTACTTTCCCCGCCCCATCTGTTATAATGATAGACGGTAAAGAACGCCCGTCCCGCGGGCGTGAAAACCGTATCATAAGAAGTTTTGAACGGAGGAAACATCATGGCAAAGAATTCTGCTCTTGACGATTTCAAGAAGGACACCGCCGAATCGACCGCGGTCGACGCCACGAAAAAGGTTCGCGTCGGTATCATCGGATGCGGCTGGATCGCCGGCTCGCACATCGAGAGTTACAAGAACCAGCCCGACGTCGAGATCGTCGCGGGTTGCGACCTGATCCCCGGGAAAGCCGCCGCTTTCTTTGAGAAGTACGGCGTCAAGGGCGTGAAGACCGACTATGCCGATCACAAAGCGATGCTCGCGGACAAGTCGCTGAAACTCGACTGCGTCAGCGTCTGCACCTACAACCGCACCCACGCGGTCTGCACCATCGACGCGCTCAACGCGGGCGTCAACGTCCTGCTCGAGAAGCCGATGTGCGTCACGCTTGACGAGGCGGTCGAGATCATGCGCGCCGAGAAGAAGAGCGGCAAGGTCCTCTCGATCGGTTTCCAGCCCCGGTTCGACCCCAACATGCAGATGATCAAGAAGATCGTGCAGTCGGGCGAACTCGGTCAGATCTACTACATCCAGACCGGCGGCGGCCGCCGTCGCGGCATCCCGTTCCCCTACGGCACGACCTTCATTGAGGACAAGACCGCGGGTCTCGGGGCGCTGGGCGACATCGGGTGCTACTCGCTTGATTGCGTGCTGAACGCGATCGGCTATCCGAAGCCCCTGACCGTTACCGGCTACAAGTCCGATTTCTTCGGCAAGGATCCGAACTACTCCCACTACCTGAAGGTCGGTCATCCCGAATACGCCAAGAAGTTCTCGGTCGACGATTTCGCCGCCGCGTTCATCCGGCTGGAGGGCGGGATCATCGTCGACTTCCGGATCGCGTGGGCGATGAACCTCGACACCTCGGGCGACTCGATCATCATGGGTACCAAGGGCTCGCTCCGTATCCCCTCCACCGAGTGCTGGAACGGTTCGTTCGATAAGCCCCTGAAGATCTATCACGAGGTCGCGGGCGCGCAGGTCTGCACCGAGATCCCGCTGATCGAGAGAAAGTTCGACCTCTTCGATATGAAGATCCGTTCCTTCCTCGACGCGAGCAAGAACGGCACTCCGTCCCCCGTGCCGACCAGCCAGATCATCTACAACCAGGCGATCCTGGACGGTATTGCGAAGTCTGCGGAAGCCGGCAAGGAAGTCGAGATCAATATCCCGAAGATCTGACGACGCGCAGATACGGCACAGACCAAATAAACGCGGGCTTGCATTTCTGCAAGCCCGTATGAATTGACGGCTCCGCCGTCATGAATTGCAAACTCCGTTTGCGTGAATTGTTGCTTCGCAACGTGAATTGCCTCCCCGCAGAAACCTGCGGGGAGGCGTTGTATTAGTCCTCTTTCCGGCAAAAACCCTTGTGCCCGCAATGCGGGCATTTGAGGACGCGGTCCGAGCCGTCGTGCAGCGAGAACATAGCGCGCCACCACTTGGGGTGGAAACGCTCTCCGCACTCCGGGCAGACGTACGTGTTCTTTGACAGAACGATACCGGCGATCACGACGCAGGCGACGACGAAAACAGTCGCGGGAATGGCGATGACGTACCATTTGACGTCAAAGCGGTCGTTCCCGACGTGGGCCTCGCAGGAAGTCAGAACGAGCGCAAACAGGATCAATAGTAAAAGCGCCGTCGCAATTCTATATTTTTTCACAGTTTGCACTCCTTCCTCTTCATCAATACATCTTCGCGCCGGCGGGGATGTGCGGGTCGAGCATCAGGAGATGGAGTTTTTCCTCGCCCTCCTCGGTATGGACGGCGGAGATCAGCATCCCGTTGGAGTTGATCCCCATCATCGCGCGGGGCGGGAGGTTGACGATGGCGAGCAGGGTCTTCCCCACCAGCTGTTCGGGCTCGTAGAACGCGTGGATCCCGGAGAGGATCACGCGGTCGGTCCCGGTCCCGTCGTTCAGGGTGAACTTCAGGAGCTTCTTGGATTTCGGCACCGCTTCGCACGCCAGCACCTTCACCGCGCGGAAATCCGATTTCGAGAAGGTCTCGAAATCCACCGCGCCGGCAAAGAGCGGTTCGATCTCGACCTTCGAGAAGTCGATGACCTCGGGGGCGGAGGTTTCGGCGGGCGTTTCGGCGGGGGCGTCGGTCTTATCCTGATCCAGCGGCTTCATCGTCGGGAAGAGCAGGACGTCGCGGATCGAGGCGCTGTCGGTGAGCAGCATCACCAGCCGGTCGATCCCAAATCCCAGACCGCCCGTCGGGGGCAGACCGTATTCGAGCGCGGTCACGTAGTCCTCGTCCACCCGTGCTTTGGTATTCGGATCCTCGCGGCGTCTTGCCTCGACCTGCGAAACGAAGCGCGCTTTCTGGTCGATCGGGTCGTTCAGTTCGCTGAACGCGTTGCCGAACTCGGTCGCGTTGATGAAGTACTCGAAGCGCTCGGTGAACGCGGGATCGGAGGGTTTACGCTTGGCAAGCGGACTGTTCTCCACGGGGTAGTCGTAGATGAAGGTCGGCTGGATCAGTTTCTCCTCGACGAACGCGTCGAAGAGTTCGATCAGGACCGTGCCCTTGGTCGCGTCGGCGGGGACCGGGACGTGCAGGCGCTCCGCCTCTTTACGCGCATCCTCGTCGGTTTTCCACGCCGTGTAGTCAGCGCCGGCGTACTTCTTGACCGCCTCGACCATCGTCAGCCGTTCCCAGTGACCCATATCGATCATCTGTCCCTGATAGGGGATCACGGTCGAGCCGCAGATCTTCTTGGCAAGCAGGGTGTAGAGTTCCTCCACCAGATCCATCATACCCTTATAGTCGGTGTACGCCTGGTAGAGTTCGATCGAGGTGAACTCGGGGTTGTGCTTGGGGTCCATCCCCTCGTTGCGGAAGATACGCCCCACCTCGTAGACCCGCTCGAACCCGCCGACGATCAGCCGTTTCAGGTAGAGTTCGGTCTCGATGCGGAGGACCATATCCATATTCAGCGTGTTGTGGTGCGTGAAGAAAGGACGCGCCGACGCGCCGATCTCGAACGGGGTCAGGATCGGGGTATCGACCTCGAGAAATCCCTTGCCGTCCAGGTACGCCCGGATCTCGCGGAGGATGTTGCTCCGGCGGACGAAAGTGTCCTTGACCTCGGGGTTCATGATGAGGTCGACGTAGCGCTGCCGGTAGCGGAGGTCGGTGTTGGTCAGCCCGTGGAACTTCTCGGGCAGGGGGAGCAGGGATTTGGCGAGCAGAACGATCCCGTCGCAATGCACCGAGATCTCGCCGGTCTGGGTCTTGAAAACGAAACCGTGCACGCCGACCACGTCCCCGACGTCCCATTTTTTAAACGCCGCGTAGGCGTCCTCGCCCACGTCGTCGCGCTTCACGTAAAGCTGGATCTTGCCCGATCCGTCCATCAGGTGGACGAACGCCGCTTTGCCCATCACGCGGCGGCTCATCATTCTGCCCGCGAGCGAAACGGGGATCCCCGCCTTTCCCGCTTCCTCGTTATGCTCGAAGCGGTCGAAGTCCGAAACGATCTCGGCGGCGTGCGCCGTTACGTCGTACTTGGTGATGGTAAAGGGGTTCTTCCCCTCCGAAACAAGCGCCGCCAGTTTCTCGCGGCGGACCGCCAACTCGCTTCCCGGATTGTTGTTCTGTACTTCTGCCATTTTGATAGTCCCTTTCTGTCTATGCCGCCGCACCGCGGCGGGATGCGCTTACTGCGCGCGCGTGATCTTTCTGACTTTCAGTCCGACCTGTTCGCCGGAGGGGAGTTCCGCCACCACGCGTTCGCCCGACTTTGCACCGACGAGCGCCCGCCCGATGGGCGAGACGTCCGAGATCTTGCCCGAAAGGGGATCGGCGCCGTAGGAGTCCACGATGTGGTAGGTGACCTCTTTCTTTTTCTTTTCGTTATACACGACCACGATCGAGCCGACGTGGACCAGGTTGTGGTCGATCTCGCTCTCGTCGACGACGTGCGCGTTCTTGATCTTTTCCTCGAGTTCGGCGATCTGCATGGCGTTCTTCGCCTGCTCGTTCTTTGCCTCGTCGTATTCGCTGTTCTCCGAGAGGTCGCCGTAGCTGCGGGCGGTCGAGATGTCTTTCTTGATGATCTCGCGCTGCGCTTTCAGCTCGTCGAGCTGGGCTTTCAGGGAGTCGAGCGACGCTTGGGTGATGATCTGCTGCTTATCCATGTGACTTGTTCTCCTTGTTTTCTTTCTATATCGAATTAAGGGTCGACTGTTTGATCCAGGCGGGCAAGCGCCGCCAGGAGCTGGGGGTCGTTTTCTTTGGTGCGGAGATAGACGCTGATCTTCTCCTCTTCCGCCGTCAGTTCAACGACCTCGTCGGGGGCGATCCCCTCTCCGTCGTAGTTGACGCGGGACGGGGGATCGTAGTGCGCGATGGTCATTTTGAGGGCGGTCCCGCCGCTCATCGGGTAGGTGGTCTGCACCGTCCCTTTGCCGTAGGTCGTCGTCCCGACCACCGTCACGTCGAGGGCGTTATCGAACGCCGCCGTCGCGTAGTCGCGGAGCGCGGAGGTGAAGAGTTCCGCCGCCGAGGCGGTCTTGCCGTTGACGAGAACGGCGACGGGAACGGTGATCCGATGCCCGCCCTCGCAGTAGAGTTCGGGGAGCGCCGCGCCCATCCGGACGTAGCCGTCCTGCGACGAGATGACGTAGTCGGAGAGCGCGTCGGATCGGTAGTCCACGTAGGCGATCACGCCGTCCGGGAGCAGGTAGGCGAGCACCTTCGCCACCTCGGAGAGCAGCCCGCCGCCGTTCGAGCGAACGTCGAAGAGCAGGGCGTCGACCCCCTCGGTCTCAAGGTAAGAAACGGCGTCCCGGAACTGTTCGTAGGTGTGCCCGTCGAAACCGCTGATATAAACGTAACCGATCTTGCTGCCGCCGTAATTTTCGATCCGGCGGATCACGGTCTGCTTGACGACGTCCGCGCGCGTGACGTTCACGGTGATCGTGCCCGCGCCGCGCAGAACGGTCAGGTCGACGGAGGTCCCCGCCTCGCCGGCGATGGCGGCGAACGCCTCGTCGTATCCGTCGATAAAGCGCAGGTCGCCGACCGACGTGATCACGTCCCCGGCAAGCAGTCCGCTCTCTTCGGCGGGCGAGCCGGCGTGGACCAGGACGATCCGGGCGTTCCCGCCGTCCGTCTGCTGGACCGTGACGCCGATCCCGACGAAATTGCCGGCAAGCCCCGTCGAATACTCGGCGTATTCCGCGTCGGTGAAAAAGGTCCCGTACCGGTCGCCCATCGCCGCGATCGCCGCCTCGATCATCGTTTCGGTCAACTCCCGCCGGTCGGGCAGGTCGTAGAGCGCGTTCGCGTCGAGCAGTCCGATCGCCGCTTCGAGCAGTCCCGCGTCGTATTTGTCCGAGCTTTTCACGTAGTGGGCGCGGTAGTCCTCGATCTCGTTGCGGTAGTGCCCCACGATCGAGAAGAAAGTGACGAGAAACACGATCAGACCGGTGACAAGACACGCCAGCGCCGTGAACAGACGCGGATGCCGGACGCGCCACGCCGCCCGCGGTCCGCTTGGAACGAACGGTTGGTTCTGATCGTTCATTGTCCCGCCGCCTCAATGCGCGAGGCGACCGACGCGATCGCCGCCTGCATCTGCACGTCCTCCTCTTCGGTCAGGACGTAGATGGACTTGCCCTGCGCCTCCTCGCCGAGTTCGACCGCGACGTCGGGGGTCACGCCGATCCCCTCGTAGTTCTTGGAATAGGGCGGATTGTAGCGGGCGAACGAGATGGTGGTCGCGCGCCCGGACCCGAGGGAGAGCAGGGTCTGCATAGTCCCCTTTCCGTAGGTCACGGTCCCCACGACCGAAACGTTCAGGATCCCTCTCGCGCCGTAGTCCTGCAGGGCGCAGGTGAAGAGTTCGCCCGCCGACGCGGTGTGCGCGTTGCAGATCACCGCGACGGGAAGATCGGAGGGGAGCGCGTGATCGACGGCGGAGGCGTCGTAGGTCTGGCTGTTCGCCTTGTCGGTCTCCAAACTTCCGTCAAAGTAGAGGTAGCTGGCGAGCGGCGTGTCGTTCGGCACCAGATAGTCGAGGACCGACAGGACCGCGGACAGGTAGCCGCCGGGGTTGTTGCGGAGATCGAACACGATCCCGTCGACCCCCTCGGCAAGCAGTCCGTCGAGGGCGGCTTTGAACTGGCGCTCGGTCGTATTGTCGAACTCGGTGATGGAAAGGACGCCGATCTTCGGCGTGCCGTCGCGTACCGTCGCCGACGCCGTGACCTGCACGACCGTGCGGCGGGTCATCGTCCGGGTGAACTGTTCGCCGTTCCGGGCGAACGTGACCGTCACTTCGGTCCCCTCCTCGCCGCGGATGCGGTTGACCAGTTCGGCAAAGGAGATGGTCGACGCGGGGGTATCGCCCACCGCCTCGATCGTGTCGCCCGCGAGCACCCCCGCGTCAAAGGCGGGCGTATCCGGGAAGACGGCGGTGACGGTGATGATCCGCTCGACCGCGTCGTTTGTGACCTGGACGCCGATGCCGACGTAGTTGCCCGACATATCCGAGGTGTACTCGGCGTACGCCTCGGGGTTCATATAGTAGGCGTACTTGTCGCCCGCGGCGGCAAGATAGCATTCGCAGAGAAGGTCGGTCACGTCGTCGGGGTCGCTCTCGTCGATCAGGTCGCGGTATTCGGCGTAGTATTCCGAGATCGACGCCGCGAGCTCCTCGTCGGTGCCGAGTTCGCCGATGTAGTAGAGCGAGTAGTAGCGGTGCATTTTGAAGAGCACCGCCTCGTTGAACGCGGGGATATCCTCGTTATCCGACAGCAGCGAGATCAGCGCGGCGTCCTCCGCGGCTGCCGTGGTTTCGGCGGGCCTGGTCGCGACGCCGACGCACCCCGAAAAGACGAGGGCAAGGATCAGAAGCAAAAGCCAGGCGGAAAACCGCCGGACGCACGTTTTGTCGTATCTCATACGCACTTCCATCCTTCCTTTAATCAACGGAGCCCCGGCGCCCGGTGAAAACGGGCGTCGGGGTGTCGTTTCCGTCATGCTTTCCGCCAAAAAAGCGGATCAGAACTTGGTCGGTTTGCTGGTCAGGTACTTCTTGACCATCAGCGCCACCTTGAAAGTGACGGCGTGCTCGAACTCGCGGAGGTCAAGGCCGGTCAGTTTCCGGATCTTTTCCAGCCGGTAGACCAGCGTGTTGCGGTGCACGAACAGTTTTCTCGACGTTTCGGAGACGTTCAGGTTGTTTTCAAAGAAGCTCTGGACGGTCATCAGGGTCTCGCGGTCCAAGGAGTCGAGCGACCCGCGCTTGAACACCTCGTCGAGGAAGATCTCGCAGAGCGTGGTGGGCAGCTGATAGATCAGGCGGCCGATGCCGAGGTTCTCGTAGCTGACGATGTTCTTTTCGGTGTCGAAGACCTTGCCGACCTCGAGCGAGATCCGCGCCTCCTTGTAGGCGCGCGCCAGGTCCTTAAGTCCGTCGACCACCGAACTGATGCCGATGCTGACCTTGGTGAAGAACTCGGCGTTCAGGGTCTCGGCGATCCCGGCGGCAAGTTCCTCCACCTCGCGGATGTCGGTCCCCTCTTCGACCTCTTTCACCAGTACGACGTCGGACTCGCCGATGTTGATGACGTAGTCGCGGCTCTTGTCGGGGAACATCCCCGCCACCATATCGTAGGGAAGCACGTCGGTCCAGCCGAAGAACTTGATGATCAGGACGACGCGGTGATCGTCGCCCGAGAAGTGCAGTTCCTTGCTCTTGATGTAGATGTCGCTCGGCAGGATGTTGTCGAGCATAATGTTCTTGATGAACGAGCCCTTGTCGTATTTCTCGTCGTAGAGGCTCTTGATGTTCCCGAGCGAAACGGCGAGCATCGCCGCGTAGCGACCCGCCTCTGCGTCGTCGCCCTCGACGAAAACGATCCCCTCGTTTTTACCGCCGACCGAAATGAACCGATAGGTGAACCCGTCGAATGCCGCCGCGTCGTTCGAGAAAGAGAGTTCCTCGCGGATGCCCTGGCGGGATTCCCCGACCAGGCGCGGATCGCTGCAGGCGACGATCACGCCCGCCTCGTCGATGATGCCGACGGTGCGGTTGATCGCGTCCTTCATCTGATGGATCACACCCTGATACAAACGGTTAGCCATATTCGTTCCCCCTTTGCGTGTGTCAATGTATTGGCAACTCTGACTTATATTTTACATCTTTTTTTGTCAAATATCAATAGTCTATGGTAAAAAAGTTACAAAAAATCAAAAATTTTTTCAGCAATATGACGATGGACCGGTCAGAGTTCGTAGCGAAAAGCAAGACAGGAGAGGGCAAAAAGCGGCGCGGTCTCGCAGCGCAAAATGCGTTTCCCGAGCCCGACGAGGGCAAACCCCGCCCGTTTCGCTTCTTCCGCCTCCGCCTCCGAGAAACCGCCCTCCGACCCGATCACGACCGAGATCGTCCTCGGCGGGGTGTCCGGCAGGACGGCGGGCAGCGGCGTCGTTCCCTCTCCCTCGTAGCAAAACAGCGCAAGATCGGCGTCTCCCGCCTCCGCGAGCATCCCGTCAAAGGTAAGCGGCGGGGTCACGGTCGGGATCACGCCCCGGCGGCATTGTTTCGCCGCCTCGGCGGCGATGCGGTTGAGCCGTTCGGTCTCCGCCGGGACCTTTTCGGGGCGGGGCTTCCGCACAACGTATGAAGAGGTGAAAGGAGTGACCCGGATCGCGCCGAGTTCGGTCGCTTTCTGCACGACGGTCTCGAGTTTATCCCCCTTGGGATAGGCGACGTAAAGTCTGATCGCCGCCGGCGGTTCGCCCGCCGCCTCGCGGGCGGATAAGACCTGTGCCTCGCACGCGTCGTCGCGGATGCGGGTCAGGCGGCAAAGAAGTTCGCGCCCCGACGGGGTGCAGACCGTGATCTCGTCGCCCACCGCCATCCGGAGCGAGCGCGCGATGTGGCGCGCGTCGGGACCCGTCACGCAAACGGAGGTCTCGGCGGCGGCTGCGTCATCAACGAAAAATCTCGGCATACTTCCCTCCCCCGTCACTCCGCCAGAACGAAGCGGAGCGCGTACCAGTCGTTTTCGGAGATCACTTTTTCCTCTTTGAACCCGACCGCCGTCATCCCCGCGCGAAGATCGGACAGGCGCGGCTCGATGATCCCGGAGCAGATCAGGCGCGCCCCGGGACGAAGGCAGGCGGGCAGATCGGGCGCCATCCGGAGCAGAACGTCGGCGACGATGTTAGCGACCGCGAGGTCGTAGCCGCCCGCGGGGGTCTCCACCGACGCGAGCAGATCGGACGTGCCGAACGCGATATTCTCCGATCCGTTCATTTCGGCGTTTTCGCGCGCGACGCGCACCGCCACGGGGTCGATGTCGTAACCGCGGACGAGCGACGCGCCCAGTTTTTCGGCGACGATCGAAAGGATCCCGCTCCCGGTCCCGACGTCCAGCACGGTTTCACCGCCGGCAAGCGTTTCTTCGAGCAGAAGAACGGCGAGCCGCGTGGTCTCGTGCGTTCCGGCGCCGAACGCCATCCCGGGATCCATTCTGACGACGGTCTCGCCGTCCTTTGCCCGGTATTCCTGCCACGCCGGCACGATGGTGACGCCGCCGAGCGGGATGGGGCGGTAGTACTGTTTCCACGCCTCCGCCCAATCCTCCTCGCGCAGCCCCTCGCATTCGTATTCCCAGTCGATGCCGACGAAAGAAAAGCGTTCACGGAGGAACGCGATATATTCGCTGAGGTTCTTTTCCCGCGCGACGAAGATCGACACGGCGATCCGGGTCGGATCGGCGTTCTTGATGCTCTCGTCGACGAGGTCCCCGTACATTCCCGTTTCAAAGGGAAAGTCGCTGTAATCCTCGATCATCAGCCCGTTGTCGAGCATCCCCATCACCGCCGTCACGACGTCAAGGTTTTCGCGCGAACTGCGCACGGTCAGTTTGGTCCATTCCGCCTGTTGTTCCATCGTTTCCCCTTTTCAGCCCCTCGCCGCGGAAATATCCAGCGCGATCTGCCGGTACAGGTCCTCGGGCGTGTCGAACTTTCGTTCGTCGCGCAAGAACCCGAGCAGCTCGACCCGGACGGCGCGACCGTACAGGTCGCTTCCGTGATAATCGAGCAGATAGCTTTCACAGTTGACCCCGGCCCCCCCGAAAGTCGGGCGCGTGCCGACGTTCGACACGGCGGGATAGCCCGCCCCGTCGATCACCGCGCGGGAGCGGTACACTCCGCGGCGCGGAACGGCGAGATGCGGCGCGACCGGCAGGTTGACGGTGGGGATGCCCTCGGTGTGTCCGTAGCCCCGTCCGTGCTCCACCCGCCCGGAAAGAGAAAAAGGTCTGCCGAGCATCTGTTCCGCCAGCGCGACGTCGCCCTCCGAAAGAGCGGCGCGGATAGCGGACGAACTGACGACCGTGCCGTCAAGGACGGTCGGGGCGATCACCTCGGCGTCCCGTCCCAAATCGCGCATCAGGCGGACCAGCGCGTCGCTGTCCCCGGCGGCGCCGGCGCCGAACCGGAAATTAAAGCCGCAGACCGCGACCGAAACGTTCAGTTGCCCGACCAGGATCTCGGATACGAACCGCTCGGGGGATAATCCCGACAAGTCGGGGAAATCGGCGGCGTAGACCCGCTCGATCCCTGCCAGACGGAAGAGTTCGACTTTCTCGGAGAAATCGGTCAGACGCGCCGCGTCGGGTTTGAACGAGAGCGCGTCGTCGGAGAACGTGAAGACAGAGGGGATCAGGGAGCGCGACGCGGCGATCTCCGCCGCCCTGTCAAGCAGGCGGCGGTGCCCGATATGCACCCCGTCGAAAAAGCCGAGCGCCGCGACCGTCCTGCCCGCGTCGGGCGGAGGACAGCCGGGCTGGATGCGGATCACTTTCACGGCGTTCCCTCCTTTCCCTTATTTGCTCGTCGGATACCCGACGAAACTCCGATGATATTATACCGCGTCTTTCTCCGGTTGTCAATCGGGCGGCGTCGGATTACGCGCCGATCGGAAAAGCAAAAAGAAAAACAGCTCCAAAAACGGGTCGTCAAGGACGCTCCCGTTCTGTTTTTCGGTGAAAAACCTGCGGTTTTCCGCTTCATCCAAATTGACAAGAGAGGAAAGAGATAGTATAATAGGAGAAGAAACGACAAGGGGCGCTGCCCCGGAGGAGATCCCCATGAAACTCAACTACAGGAAGACCGTGCTGGTCGGTTTCGCCTTTTTCCTGATCTGCCTGTTCTGGCAGGCGTACGACACGCTGATCCCGAAGATCCTGACCGACAAGTTCGGCATGTCGCAGACGGCGTCGGGCGTCATTATGGCGCTCGACAATATCGTCGCGCTCTTTATGCTCCCGCTCTTCGGCGCGCTCTCGGACAAATGCCACTCGAAGATGGGGCGGCGCACGCCGTTCATTCTGATCGGGACCATCGTGGCGATCGCGCTGATCCTTCCCCTCTCGATCGCCGACCGGATGCAGCTTCAGAACCTCTCGGACGCCGACCCCGCCGACCGCGAGGCGCAGCTCTCCGAGGTATGGGACGCCGACCCCGAGATCCCCGACCCGAAAGGGGGCGTCGGTAAACACCGTCTGCAATCCTATTTCACGACCAAAGAGGAGTTCACCTCCATCCCCCTGACCGACGAGAACGGCGACCTCTCCAAGCAGCAGACCGACTACGTGATCCCGGCGCGGCAGGCGTACGCCAAGGCCGTGACGAGGGAGAACCCCGCGCCCCTGATCCTGTTTATGGGCGCGCTGATCCTGCTCCTGCTTTCGATGTCCGTCTTCCGCTCTCCGGCGGTCGCCCTGATGCCCGACGTGACCGTCAAGCCGCTTCGCTCGAAAGCCAACGCGATCATCAACCTGATGGGCGCGCTGGGCGGCATCCTGACCCTCGCGCTCGGACTGGTCCTCGGGACCGGCAAACCCGAAAACGCCCTGATGCACTACGGCGTCTTCTTCCTGATCGTCGCCGCGATGATGGCGATCTCGCTGGCGATCTTCCTTACGTTCGTGCGCGAGCCGCGCTACGTCCGCGAGATGGAGGAAGAGAGCAAGCGGCTCGGGATCTCGTCGGAGGTCGAAAGCGAACTGGACGAAGCCAAGCGCGAGGCGGCAAAGCACGGCGGGACCGGCGCGCTGATCCCTCTGCTTCTGATCCTTGCGTCGGTGGTCTTCTGGTACATGGGCTACAACGCCGTGACCAGTAAATACTCGGTCTACGCCGGGACGATTTTGGGACTGGACTACAACCTGACGCTTCTCTTGGCGCAGGGCGTGACCATCCTCGCGTTTCTGCCGATCGGCACCATCTCGGAAAAGGTCGGGCGCAAGCGCACCATCCTTGCCGGGGTCATCATGATGACGGTCGCGTTCGGTTTCTGCTCCATCCTCCGCCAGAACAGCCCGGCAATCTTGGTCAACGTCCTGTTCTGCACCGCCGGCATCGGCTGGGCGGCGATCAACGTCAACAGTTTCCCGATGGTGGTCGAGCTCTGCAACGCCGACAACGTCGGAAAATACACCGGCTACTACTACACCGCGTCGATGGCGGCGCAGACCCTTACCCCGATCCTCTCGGGCTTCTTTATGGACAAGATCGGGATGACCTCGCTCTTCCCCTACGCGTCCATCTGCATTTTCTGCGCCCTTTTGACGATGATCTTCGTCAAGCGGGGCGATAACCGCGAGATCAAATCACAGGAGGCGGAACAGGCATGAAAACTGCTCTGATCGTTTTGGGCGCCGTTCTCGGCGCGCTGGTATTGCTCTTTCTTCTCGGGCTTCTGCTCCGACGGTATCTGACCGCGCCGGCAAAGCGGCGGGCGGGGGTCGAGCGGTTCAAGGGGCTGACGCTCGCCCACCGGGGTCTCCACGAGAACCCGAGCGTGCCCGAAAACTCGCTGCCCGCGTTCCGCGCCGCCGTCGAGGCGGGGTACGGGGTCGAGCTGGACGTTCAGCTCTCCTCCGACGGGATCCCGGTGGTCTTCCACGACCAGACGCTGGAGCGCGTGTGCGGGCTTCCCGGTTCCACGCGGGACTATCCGCTGGAAAAACTGGCGACCACCCCCCTGTTCGGTCAGGAGGGGATCGGCATCCCCTCGTTCCGCGAGGTCTTGGACGTTATCGGCGGACGCGTGCCGATTTTGGTCGAGATCAAGGGGGAGGACCCCGCGTTTGACAAAACCTGCGCCAAAGCCGCCGAACTGCTGGACAACTACCCCGGCGAATACTGGGTGGAGTCGTTCAACCCGCTTGCCATCGCGTGGTTCCGCAAGAACCGCCCGGAGATCCTGCGCGGGCAGTTGGCGCAGGCGTACCTGCGGATGGATAAATACAAGGGCAAGTTCAAGTACTTTATCCTCCAGCACTTTCTTCTGAACTTCCGTTCCCGTCCCGACTTTATCGCCTACCGCGTCGGGCACCGGGACGACCGCTCGTTCCTCCGTCTGCTCCGCGTTTACGGCGTGCCCGCCGTCGCGTGGACGGTCAAGAGCCAGGACGACCTCGCCAAAGCGAAGGGCGTGTTCGACGGCGTGATCTTCGAGGGCGCGGGTCGCCCCGACGGGGAGGAAAAGCAGGCATGAACGTCACCCTGACGGCGACCTGCCTGTTCGGCTTGGAACACCTGCTCGGCGAGGAGATCGAGACGCTCGGTTACGACCGGGTCGAGACCATCGACGGGCGCATCACCTACCGCGGGGACGAGGAGGCCGTCGCCCTCTCGAACGTATTTCTCCGCTACGCGGAGCGCGTGTTCATCAATCTCGGCAAGTTTACAGCCGAGACCTTCGACGATCTCTTCGAGGGGACCAAAGCCCTGCCGTGGGAAAACTGGATCGGGCGGGACGACGCGTTCCCGGTCAAGGGACACTCGATCAAGAGCAAGCTCTTTTCGATCCCCGACTGTCAGCGGATCGTGAAGCGGGCGGTGGTCGACCGGCTCTCCTCGGTCTACGGGCTGACGCGGTTCCCCGAGACCGGCGTGACCTACCAGATCGAGTTCTTCATTCTGAAAGACGAAGCGACCCTGATGATCGACACCTCGGGCGACCCGCTCCACAAGCGAGGATACCGCCCCGCGGCAAACGCCGCTCCTATCCGCGAAACGCTCGCCGCCGCCATCGCCGCCATCTCCCGCCCGCGGGAAGAGGTTTTGTTCTGGGACCCGATGTGCGGTTCCGGCACCATCGCCATCGAGGCGGCGATGCAGATGAAAAAGATCGCGCCCGGTATGGACCGCCGCTTTGCCGCCGAACGCTTCCCCGCCATCCCGCGCGGCGTGTGGCTCTCGGCGCGGGAAGAAGCGCGCGAGGGGATCGTCAAGACCAAGTTCGAGGTCTTTGCCTCGGATATCGACCCGGAGGCGGTTTCTCTCACGCAGGAGAACGCCAAGCGCGCGGGCGTATCCGACCTGCTCCGCGTATTCCGCGCCGACGCGCGGGAGATCTCGGCGCCCGGACGGCGCGGGACCGTCGTCACCAACCCGCCGTACGGCGAGCGGATGATGAACGAAGAAGAAGTCGAAAAACTCTACCGCGAGATGGGCGCGCACTTCCGCTCGCTTTCCCCGTGGCAGGTCTATATCATCTCGTCGGTCAAGAACTTCGAAACGCTTTACGGCAAGCGTGCCGACAAGACCCGCAAACTCTACAACGGGATGATCCCGTGCGTATTGTATCAGTATTTCAAAAACGACTTTAAAAAGTGAAGACGAAAAAGGGAGCCGGGCTCGTACGAGCCCGGCTCTTTTCGTTGTTCGCCGTTTTCAGTTCTTTTCCCAAACGGCTTCGTTCTCGCGGAAAAAGTCGACGTCCTGCCAGTCGTAGACCAGGGCGGCGTCGCTGCTCCACGCCTGCAGGAGCGACCCGTCGGGGTGGATCGGGGAGTAGTACTCGATCGGCGTGTAGTTGCCGCGGTCGATATTCCAGTCGAAAGAGGAGGTCAAGGCGTAGGAGAAGTCGCGCCCGTTCATCAGTTGGGCGTAGGCGACCAGAGCCGAGAGGTACGGCCAGACCGCGCCGTTGTGGTACTCGTAGTCCTGGCTCGACTTGTTGTGGTAGCGGTCGATCCCGCGGTAGAACGGGAAGACCGACATCACGCCGAAGTCCCCCGCGCGCTGGATCTTGTTGTTCCGCGTTTCGAGCAGTTTCGAGACGTTATCAAGCAGCCGCCCGGTCTTCTTTTCGTCGCACAAACCGAACAGCACCGCGACGATGGTATCGACCGAGAAGTTATCCTCGACGAAATCGCCGTTCTTGTAGTTGATATAGTACCCTTTCCGGTCGTCCCAGAGCAGATCGTCGATCGCTTTTTTGGTCCGGAGGAACATTTCGTGATACCGTGCCGCCGCCGCGGCGTCGCGTTTTCCGGCAATGCGGGAGAAACAGTACAGCGCGCGGGCGTAGAGCAGCTCGAGGTAGGTGACGTAGCCGATCCGGTTGACCTCGTCCGCCCAGTCGCGCTTGTTGTAGGGTCCCTCCTTGACGATCAGGTGGGCGTCGTCCTCGTACGCCGCCAGTTTCTCCATCACGAGGGCGCAGTGGTCGTAGACCGTCTTCCCCGCCGCGATTTCGTCGAGGATCGAGAAATCGCCCGTGCGGTTGATATAGTCGTAAACCATCAGAACGAAGAAACTCGGACTGTCGTAATGGTTGCGCCAGTGCGGGTTGAGTTCAAAGGTCACGGCGGACGGGCAGTCCCCGTTCTCGTCGATCCCGTGCGCCAGCGTCAGGATCTCGTTGTGCACGAGGTCGGCGTGATCGCGATACATAGAGAGAACAGTCCAATAGGCGTCCCGGAAATAGGTGCGGATGGGGTTCGTGTAGTTGCATCCCGCGGAAAAACCCTTGTACTCCCCGATCTCCTGGTAGTTTTCGAGAGCGCAGAAGATGCTCGAAACGTAGAGCGCCTTGTCCTTTTCGGTCTTGGCGGACGCGGGGATCTTGACGCTCCTGATCTCGTCCTCGACCTCCTTTTTCAGGGCGGCGAAGCGGGAGAGGATATCCTTGCAGTTTTCCTCGTCGGAGCCGAATGCGCAAACGAAACGTGCGCTCTTGTTCGTGTGCAGATAGACCGAGTGGTTCTCGGGGACGTGCTCGTTTTCGGCGTCCGCGGCGTAGGCGAACGTTTTCGACGCATCCCCGAAAACGAAAGCGAAATCGTACTTCGCGGCTTTCTCCGCTATGATCTCGCAGCACAGGGCGTTGCCGCGCTTCGGGATGAACTGGAAGACCTCGATCTTCCCGCCGACGGCGTCCAGCACGATCTTCTGCGTCCGTCCGATCATCTCGACGGTCTTATCGGTGAACGCGTCGAGCTTGACCCCGTTCACGAAGACGTTGAGATAACTTGTCCGGAGGTAACTGCCCGGGTGGTTGCAGACCGAATAGTTGGTGATCCCACCCTTGCCGTTGAAGCGGACGCGCAGATCGTTTGCGAAGGCGTCGTAGACCGCGTCCTCCCAAAACTTGCCCCGCGCTACGATCTTACCGTTTTGAAAGCTCGTTTCCATATCGTTTTTTCCTTTTTCCCGCGCCGTCGGCGTCCGGGTTCAGTCGTTCTTTTCGAGATACAGGGTATCGTACTGTTTGAGTTTGATCGACTTCGTGGTGATCCGCGTCTTCGTCATCATATGCTTTTCGTCGATGCGGTAGGCGGTATAGCCCCGTCCGAGATCGGTCTCGACGGTCTTCTCCTCGCCGCTGATATTGGCGATGAGCACGCCCTTCGTTTTTCCGTCGGTCGCCGCCAGAGCGTAGACCCCGTCGCCGTCGCCCGTGGGCTCGACCGCGTTCCCGAGAGCGTAGAGTTTACCGAACGCCTTGAACGCGTAGTAGGTGCAGAACGGCTGTTCGGTCATGGGGCTGAACAGCCCCGCGTACACGCTGGTACTGAAGCGCGCGTCGTAGAAGCACATCAGTGACATTTTGGTCTTCTGCATCGCGATCATCATGGCGGAAACGTCCGCCGCCGCCTTGGTCGTGCCGCGCGTCTCACGCGTGCGGTCGGTGTTCCACTCGTTGATATGGATCTCGATATCCGGGAAGCCCTCCTCGGCAAGCAGACGCTCGGTGTACGCCTGGATCTGCTCGGTGCGCTTGACGTCCATATAACTGTGGTGCGAGAAGAAGTCGATCGGCAGATTGTCGCGCTTGATGCGGCGCAAAAACCCGCGCGTGAACTCGGTGTGGTAGATCGCGCGCGCCTCCCAGTGGGTGACCTCGTGCGGCTTTTGGTATTTCGGCTCGTTTTCCATGTAGCCGAGGTAAAGCCCGGTGTTCGCGAAACCGCCGACCTTGATCGTGTCGCCGAAGCAGTCTTTCAGACGCTTCGCCGTCGCGGCGTAGAGGTCGTAGTACTGCTCCTTCGTGCCCTTCCACATATTGTTTTTGGCGATCTCTTCCTCGTTGTCCGGCTCGTTCCAGATCTCCCAGTAGGTGATCCCGAAGTGATACCCGTTCGCCCACCCCTCGTTGTAGTGGCGGACGATATGCTCGCAGATCCGCGCCCACTTCTCGGGGTCCTTCGGCGGGAAGATGCGGTAGGACTTGATCATATGCGCGTTCTCGATGGTCACGCCGAGACGGAAGTAGGGCTCCAGTTTCGCCTCGACCATCTTTTCAAACAGCGCGTCGGTAAACGCGAAATCGTAGGACGCGGGATCGTTCTCGTCCGCGTCGAAATCGCGGAAGAGGTTCGGAACGTCGACGAACACGTTCGCTCCGTATTCTCCGCATGTGTCGTGCATACGGCAATAGGGGATATTTGCCTCGGTCAGATAGTGAAACAGCGAATGTTCGATCCCGTCGTCGCAGATATCTGCGGGCGGCTGACCGACGGCGTGCATCGGCTTGATCTTTCCGTTGGTTTTCGCAAAGTCAAAATGGAGCTTCATATTCGTTTCCTTTCGGGTTGGGTTATCGTTTATTGTACCGGGGTCAGGGTCAGCGTGGTGCCCGCGGGAGCGGTGAAGACCAGAAGTCCGCCGTCGTTTGTCGCCGTCACGGTCTCGCTGTACGAGCCGATTGAAACGTTCCACTTGCCCGCTTTGACGCCCGAAACGTAGTAGGTCACATCCCCGGTCCTCGTCACCGAGAAGCTGAACGCGGTCGCGCGCCGGGTCGCCGAAGTGACGAAGACCGCGGCGACCTGCCCGATCGCGGCGCCACGGACGACGTCGGTCGAGATCGCCGTCGCCGTCACGTTCGCCGGGGTCTTGGCGCCGTCGCAGACGTACATCACGTTCAGGAGCTGATCGGTCTGCTTGCCCTTGTTCGGGCTGATCTCAACGCGGCCCCAGAAGCCGTCGTTGCTGCCCTTGGACGGCACTTTCTGGACGCCGTTCACAAGATAGTTCTTGCCCGCGCCGCCGAGCGGCGTGATAGTGTCGCCGCCGAACACGCTCTGGAGGACCAGTTTCGCGCCGTCTTTCTTGACGGTCACCTTGTTGCCCTCGATAGTCGGCTCTGCCGGGACGTGGAGCAGGAAGGTCTTTGCCTTTGTCGTCGAGGTGGTCTTGATATTGTCGAAGACGAAGAAGAAGAGCGGAACGTCCTCGTTTTTCGTGTCGTAGACCGCCAGCATCCGGCGCGTGACCTCGCTTGCGCCCGCGCCGTCGTAGGCGGGCGTGATGTTCCCGGCGATATAGGCGTAGGTCGGTTGGGTCTCCGCCTGATCGGCGTAGCCGAAGGCGTACCCCGTGACCGTACCGGTCTTATACGTATCGCTCTGCCAGTCGCTGAAACTGCCGGTCTCGCCGGGCTGTTTCTGCCCGGAGCTGCCGATCAGGATCGAGTTGTGGGCGACCGTCGCCTGATGATACGAGAAGAAGTGCGGGTCTTTGCTCCCGGATCGGTCGTACGTATCGTACACCCCGGTGTCGCCGGCAAGCATGGTCTTGTACCAGATCTGGAACTGTCCCGCGTCGGCGTGATCGTGGTTCGACGTGGTGCGGACCCCGATCTTCATCAGGACCGCCGCCTGGTCGTTGCCCCAGTCGGTCCGGGCGATCATCTGCCCGAGCCAGCCGCCGTTGTAGACGATCAGCGGCATATCCTCGTGCCGTTTTGACGCCGCGACGCCGTTCGAGCTGCAGATCAGATATTCGGACACCGACGCCGACATCGTGATGGTCTCGGAGAACTTGGTATAACTCTTTTCGTGCGCTTCGAGTTCGGCGCGGATCGCCGCGTCGTCGAAGAGGTAGGAGGCGATCAGAGCCAGCCGCCCGTAGTCCTGGAACTCGTCGTCTTCGGCGTGGTCGTCGCCCGACGCAAAGGCGTGCCCGTTCGGCAGTTCGTGGGAGTATATGGTCCGCATCACCTGCTTCATCCCCTCGGGATCTTCGTAGGGGATCGACCCGGTCATCGCCTTGATGAGCCAAGCCGAGTAGAGGTCCGCCGAGAACCGGACGCGCACGTAGAGCGAAACGCCCTGCGGGTACATCCCCGCCTTATAGAACTCGTTTCTGACCGGGACGAACTCGGAATAGAAGCGCCCGCCGATGTAGTTCCACCAGCCGGGATACTCGTCGTAAATCGCGATGGCAAACGAGAGATAGTCGCGGAGCAACTGGAACTCGGTGCCGTGCCCCGAGATGGCGCCCTGTTTGGACGGCGGGAAGCCGATCTCCATTTTCGCACTGTAGCTGTTATTGCCCGAAACGATCTTATGCTCGACGCCCGAAACGATCTGCAGCCGGTCGGTCGCCGTCATAAGGTCGTAGCACCAGTCGTAAACGCAGGCGGCGATATACATCACGTAGCCGTAGTTGCGCTCCTGGTCGACCTCGATCTTCTCGATATCGAGCGTCAGGATGTAGTTTTTGATGGCAAGGATCGCCTGATAGCCCGCGATCTTGTTCCCGGTCAACTGATACTCCAACGCCAGCGCCTGGATATTGTAGAGCGTTTCGGTGGAGAAGTTGTCGGTGTCGGAGCCGTGCGTGTACTTGGCGCCGAGCTGACCCGTCGTCGGTTTCTGGATATAGGCAAGATACTGCTGGACCGTCCTCGAACTCCTCGAATTGGTGATCTCCGCGCGGATCCCCGCGAGGTCGCTCTGATTGAACAGAACGCGCGGGTGCTGCCCCTTGGTCGGACTGACCGACGGGGTGGGATACTTGCTCCCGAGGTTGGTCGTGACGTTCGCCCCGCCGAAATCGGAGGTCGAGAAAGCGCCGACCTGCGACGTGAGCGTGTTCACCTGGTTGATATACTCGGTGTAGGTGACCGTCGCGTAGGGGACCTCTTTTCCGCACTCGGTGCAGATCTTCCCTTTCTTACCGTCGGTAGTTTCGGTCGGCGGCGTGACGATCCGCCCCTTGTCGTCCGCGCGGTATTTGTGCGCGGTGGGGACGATCGGGGTCTCCTTCGTTTCTTTCTTGCCGCAATTCTTGCATTCGTAGAGCGTCGCGCCCGTGTGCGTGCAGGTCGCGGCGGCGATCACTTTGGTCTCGTCTTTCCAATCGTGGACCAGCCCCTTTTCGGTCTTGGTCTCGCCGCAGATCGTGCAGGTATAGAGGGTCGTGCCCTCGACGCCGTTTGTACAGTCGCCCCGGTCGGTCACGGTCCCCTCGTCCCAGACGTGGTCGTGCGTGGCGACGGGGGTCTTCCCGCACGACGCGAAGAGGACCGCGACGCACGCAAGACAAAGAGCGGCGAGCAACGCAAAGATGATCTTTTTCATAACGGTACCTTTCTTTCGGTTCCGGCAGGTGTTTTTCGCCGGAGATTTGTCGGGTAACGGTCAGTTGGCGCGGGAGAGCGAAACGGTCCCCGCGGGAGCGGTGAAGACCAGAAGACCTCCGTCATCTGTCGCCGTCACGGTCGCGCTGTACGAGCCGACCGAAACGTTCCAGTTTCCGGCGGCGACGCCCGAAACGTAGTAGGTCACGTCCCCGTTTCTCGTCACCGAGAAATCGAACGCCTCGGTCCGGCGGGTCTTGTTCGTCACGAAGACCGCGGCGATCTGCCCGATCGCGGCGCCCTTGACGGCGTCGGTCGAGATCGAGGTCGCGAGCACGCCCATCGGGGACTTGTCCGCGTCGCACACGTACATCACGTTCAGCATCCGGTCGGTTTTGTTCCCGGTCTTCGCGCTGATCTCGACGCGGCCCCAGAAGCCGTCGTCGCTGCTGGTCGGTTCGACCTGCCGACCGTCGATGAGATAGTTCTTACCCACGCCGCCGCCGACCTTGACGATCTTGTCGCCGCCGAACACGCTTTGCAGGACAAGTCTGGCGCCGTTGCATTCCTCGGTCACGGTGTTGCCCAAGACCGTCGGCTCGGCTTTCGTATGGAGCAGGAACGTCTTTTGGTTGGTCTCGGAGGTCGCCGTCACGCTGTCGTACACGAAGAAGAACAGCGGGACCTCCTCGTTTTTCGTATCGAAGACCGCCAGCATCCGACGCTCGACCCCGGACGCGACCTCCTCGTACGCTTTCGTCAGGTCGCCGGCGATATAGGCGTAGAGCGGGACGGTCTTCGCGTTGTCCGCGTAACCGTTTTCGTGCCCGGTCACGACGCCCGTTTCGTGGCTGCCGCTCGTCCAGGATCTGAGGTTGGAGACCTCGCCCGGATGTTTCTGCCCGTTTGTGCCGATCAGGATGCAGTTGTGGGCGATGGTCGCCTGGTGATATTTTCTGAAGTGAGTGTCCCCGTAACTGTCGTACACGCCGGTGTCGCCGGCAAGCATGGTCTTATACCAGATCTGGAACTGTCCCGCGTCGCTGTGGTCGTGGTTTGCCCCGGTGCGGACCCCGATCTTCATCAGGACCGCCGTCTGGTCTTTTCCCCAGTTGTTGCGGGCGATGGTCTGCCCGAGCCAGCCGCCGTTGTAGAGCAGCAGGTCCATATCCTTGTGGACGTCGTCCGCGGCTTTGACGCCGGAGGAGGAGCAGATCAGGTATTCCGTGACGCTCGGGTACTCGAAGCAGTCCTGCCTCTCGTCCCAGAACTTGGTGAAGCACGCCTCCCGGCTCTCGAGCTGCGCGCGCATGGTCTCGTCGTTGAACAGATAGGAGGAGATCAGGGCGGGCAATCCGTAGTTGAAGAAGTTGCCGTCGATCGTCTCGTCGTGGTCGTCGCCCGAAGCAAAGCCGTAGTCGTACGGCAGCTCGTAGGAGTAAACCGTGCGCATGACCTGCTTCATCTCTTCGGCGTTGTAGGGGAGTTCCCCGACGCCCGCTTTGAGCAGCCACGCCGCGAACAGGTCGGACGCGTAGCGCGGACGGACGTAGAGCGAGATGCCCTGCGGCACCATGCCCGCGTGATAGAACTCCTGCCGGACCGGAACGTAATCCTGATAGATCCGTCCGCCGACGAAATTCCACCAGCCGGGATACTCGTCGTAGATCGCGATGGCAAAGGCAAGATAGTCGCGCAGGATCTGGTACTCGCAGCCGTGTCCCGAAACGCTTCCCTGCTTGTAGGGCGGGAAGCCGACCTCCATGTGGCTCCCGGCGACGATCTTATGTTCGATCCCCGACACGATCCGCAGACAGTCCATTGGGCTGAGCAGGTCGTGGCACCAGTCGTAGACGCAGGCGGCGACGTACATGATCGAGCCGTACTGCCGCTCTCCGCACGCCGAGAAGTTCACGACGTCGAGGGTGACGATGTAGTTCTCGATGGCGCGGATCGCCGCGTAGCCCGAGATCTCGTTCCCGGTCAACTGGTAATCGAGGGCGAGCGCCTGGATGTTTTCCAGCACCTGTTCGTCGTAGTTATAGGTGCCGTTCATGTAATAGAACGTGCCCTTTTCGTGGTAGACCGCCTTGCCGAGATCCCCGTCGGTGGGGTTGGCGACCGCCTCGAAATAGAGCGCCGCGGCTTCCCGGTTCCTCTCGTCTTTTAAGGCGGCGCGGATCCCGTCCAGATCGCTCTTGTTGATGAGGACGCGCGGATGCTCGGCGAGCGGGGTCTTTTCCGGCGCGGCGTAGGGCGTGAAAGACTTGCCCTCCTTTTTCGCCACGGCTTTTGCCTCGGCGACGAGGTCGGTCGTGATCTTTGCCCCCCCGAAATCGTTGGTGTCAAACGAGTTGATCTCCGTGATCAGCCCGAGCACCTTTGCCGCATAGTCAGCGTTCTTCATAGAAACAATACCTCCGGTCTTTTTACAAACGGTACAGATGCGCTCGCACTGTCCGGCGGCGCTGTCGGTCGGCAGGGTGACAAGACGCGTTTCCTCGCTCCAGACGTGGTGTTCGTAGGGCTCGGTCTTGGTCGCGCCGCAGATCGTACAGGTGTAGACGGTCTCGCCCTCGCAGGGTGAGAGCGCGGTCGTTTGCCCGTCGTCCCACGCGTGTTCGTGTTCGGACGGCTTGTCCTTTCCGCACGAAGAAAGCAGGGTGACGCAAAGGAGCAGGCACAGGAGCATAGCGCAGATGATCAGGTTCCTTTTCATTCCGTATCCCTCCGTTCCGACGGTCGGCTGCGCCGACGTGTTGTTACCTGAAATAATTATATACTATGAGAAGCAAAAAAGCAACCGAATTAAACAATTCTGAAAAAAAGTTGCTTTTTTGGAGTGGGCGCGATCTGACAAAGCGCGGGGACGGTCGCCGCACGCGGTTTCCGTCCCCGTTTCTTCTGTTTTTCCGTCGGTTTTCCGACGGCGCCCGCCCGTTACTCGATATTCGTAACGCTGACGAGATTGGACATCACCTTGTTGTACTGGATCGCCTGGCGGAAGAAGTCTTCCCCGTATTTTTTCAGCACCTCCGCCGTCGTGATCCCGTCGATCCCGGCGTAGTAGGAAAGTTGCTGCGGGAGCGCCTCTTCGTACTCCTCCTCGGTCATCATCCAGCCCTCTTTGCCCGCGATATAGTAGACGATCAGTTTCTGTCTGACCACCTGCGGCACGGTGTTCTTTTTCAGGTATTCGTGTACGTCGGCATACTCCGTCCCGTCCAGTTCGTAGTACGCGTACCCGAACTCCTCGACGCTCTCAAAGGGATTGACGCCGTACTTCTCCTCCAGGAGTTGCCCGTAGTAGACGTAGAGCGCATCGAGCTGCTTTTCCTGCTCGTCGAGTTCGTTCCGGATCGCCTTGCGCGGATATTTCTTCACGCAGTCGAGCGCGTCGAGGTGCTCCCAGAGCTTCTCCTCGATCGTCGCGTGCCACTCTCTTCTCACCTCGTTTACAAGCAGCTGATAAACGTAGTCGCGGAACTCCTCCATAAGATCCCCGCCCAGCGGGATGAAATCGGGAACGTGCTCGGCAAGCAGTTCCTCGGTGATCTCGGGGACCGAATACTCGTCGACCGAGCTGATCGCGCAGAGCATCACGACGTGACGTCCGGCGATGGTCGCGTCGAAGTAGTCGGCGTCGATATCCCCCTCGATCCGTTTCAGCGTTTCGTTCCGCGAGATGCACCGGACGACGCCCGAGACCGAAAGGGTCTCGTTTTCACCGTCGCCGTCCCAGTCGGCGACCAGCGCCTCGCCCTCCGTCATCCCGTAGTCGAACTCCTCGCCGGGATGCCGCCCGACGAGCGAGCTTACCAGCGTATCCCCCGCCGATCCGGGAGAAGAAAGGTCGATCCGCACGCCCTCGTGCGTGCCGGAAAACGTTTGGTCGCCGTCCGCAAGGCGATAGGTCAGGTCAAGATACACGACGTCGCCCGCCGAAACGGTCTCGTTCTCGTCGAAGGTGGGCGCGAAACTCGTTTCGGTCGCGGCGTGGTCGATCAGCGCGCTTTCAAACAGTTCGGGCAGAACGCCGCCGCCGACAACGAAGGGTCCCGGCTCGTCCGCCGTCATATTGGAAAAACCCTCCGGCGGCAGATACCAGCCGCTCTCCTGTTCGGTCGTGATATAGTAGTAGAGGTTCACGTTGTCGCCCCACTGCGCGTGCCGCGACTTGTCGCCCTCGGCGACCAGCGTCCTGTGTTCCAGCCGGAACGTGTCGATCTCGAGGTCGATATCCTCCTCGGTCACCTCTTTCATCGCGTCGATCTTCACGGTGATCCCGTAGTAGTCGTCGCGCGACATCGAAACGTACTTTTTCAGGTTGCTCTTTTCGTAGGAAAAGCCGCAGGACGCAAGCAAAAGCAGCGTCGCGCAGACGAGCGCCAGCGCCAGCGCGGAGATCAAGCGTTTGGTTTTCATACCGTTCCTCCGTCGTTGTCGTTTTCTTTGGGCGCCGCGGGTCTGTATTTGTCCGCCTCGGTCGTGGCGAGCTCGTCGCACCGTTCGTTTTCGGGGTGCCCGTCGTGTCCCTTGACCCAGACGAACCTGACCCGGTGGATCTCGAGCAAGCCCGCGAGTTTTTCCCACAGTTCGGGGTTTTTCACCGTGCCGCGGGATTTGAGGCGCCAGTTCTTTGCCCGCCATTCGGTAAGCCACCCCTGCGTCACGGCGTCGACGAGATACCGGGAGTCGGAGGTCAGGGTGACGTCGCAGGGCTCTTTCAGGGCGGACAGCCCCTCGATCGCGGCGGTCAGTTCCATGCGGTTGTTGGTCGTGCTCTCTTCCCCGCCCGAAAGTTCGCGGCGGTACTTGCCGTACACCAGGATCGCGCCCCAGCCGCCCGGCCCGGGATTGCCCCGGCACGCGCCGTCGGTATAGAGTTCGACTTTCTTCATTTGCCCGTCGTTCCTTTCGTCGTTTTCAAAAAAGGACCGTACCGCGCCCCCGGCGCGGTACGGTCGATAGGAGATCGAGGATCAGGGGTTCGCCCCGTCGCTCTCCCACTGCACGTTGGCGTGGTCGTAAACGTACTGCATCACGCTGTCGAACATCATGGACTCGCGGAGCGCGGAGTCGGGCAGGATGGATTTCGACAGACCGTAATAGTAGTACATATACATCATGCTTCTCTGATACTCGAAGTTGGCTTCGTCGATCTTGACCTCGTCGCCGAACTTGTCGTAGAGAGCGTAGATCAGCAGCTTGGTGGTCACGATCTCGTTGACCGCGGCGTCAAGGCACTCGTTATAGGACTTGCCGTCCTCGACCGCCTTTTTGTACGCGGCGTTGGCGTCCAGCCCCAAAGCCCCCATCACGTCGGCGTCACTGTAGCACGCCGCCATGAACTTCTTGAAGCTGCCGTACTGGGTACGGTAGGAAACGGTCTTGCCCTGCGCGTTCTCGAACGTGGAGTTGTTGAACACGTACTTGAACTGCGAGAGCAGGTCGTTCTTCGCCAGTTTCACCGCTCTCTTCGGAGGATCGACCGCCGTGATCTGCTCCTTGAGCTTCTCCCACATCGGTTTGGCGGCGGCTTTTTCGCGCTCGTCCTCATAAGACTGGTTCAGATCGTCCTGGATATACGCCGTGTACTGCTCGGCGAGGTAGGCGTTGTAGTCGGCTTTGGTCTTGCCGGCGTTCTCCTCCAGCGCGAGCCAGTCGCTTTCGCTCTTCACGTCCTTTTCGGCGTAGTAGGAGGTGTTGTCGAAATTGATCTTGTCGTCCGCCAGGATGATGCTGATCTCCTCCGCGCCCTCTTCGTCGGACGCCGGATAGGTCGCGGTCAGGTCGGGCGCGTCGTTGAAGTAGGAGATGACGGCGTAGAACTTGACGGCTTTCCCTTTCAGGTCGTTGCCGTACGCGTCCTTGTCGGTCGCGTCGTCGGCAAAGGTGTAGTCGAACTCGATGAAGTTGAACGTACCGATCACGCGGTTGATCGTGACCTGGTACCTGTACTGGAAGTTGACGGGACCCTCGTCGAGGGCGACCTCGACGTTATCGAAGACGAGGTTCTCGGCGTCGATCTTGCCCGCGGTCCCCTTGTCGATGATCTTCTGGGCGAAACCGGCGGGGAAATAATCGGGCACGTCGTTAAGGTCGAGCCGGAACTCGTTGGTCACGAGCGTGCTGTCGACCGAGGTATTGGTCTCTTTCGTGTCCTCGTCGGGCGTCACGCCGTCCTCTGCGTACTTGTAACGCTCCCAGGTATAGGTGATGTAGACGACGTCGGTCGCCCCGATCACGGTATCGTCGCCCTCCGCCCCGGTCGCTTTCAGCGTGTAGTCGCCGGGATTGGGGCTCTTGCCCTTGAGGTCGTTTGCGAACAGTTCGGACTTGGCGCCGCTCTTCACGTAGAGCGCGACGGGCGCGTCCTTATCCATCCGGGAACCGGTCACGAAGTAGACCAGCTTGTCGCCCTCTCCGACGTAGGTGCCGTAGAAGTTGACGTAGACCACGTCGTAATCGCCGATCACGGCGGCGGGGTCGGTCACCTTGACGTTCTCCGCGTCGTCGTCGGTCGGATAGGTCTTGAAATAGTTGCGCAAAACGGAGGCGATCTTCTCGTCCACGTCGTCCGCGTCGGGCTTTTCGATCTCGCTGTCGTCAGCGGAGAAGGACAGCCCCTCGACCTCCCCGATCGTGATATATTTGGAGTAGTCCTTGATCTTCCCGAAATCGTATTTCTTCCCCACTTTGTTATAGACGGCGAAGAATACGGCGCCGGCGATCATCAGGAGCGCGAGCGCGATACAGAGGATCTTTTTCGATTTCGTCATAAACTGTAAACCCCTTGCGTGTGGATATTTTGGCTATTGTACTTCAATATTATAGCACACTTTTTTCAAAATGCAATCTTTTTTTGTTTTTTCCCGGACATTTTTTCCCCGCGCCGAAAAAACGCTTTCCGGACGCGGGGAACGCGCCCCCTCTCCGACGGGTCAGTCGGGATCGGGGAGATAGGACTGATCGTAGCGGACCGTCCCGCCCGCGACGATGGTCCGGACCGCGGTGACGATATTCTTGATCTCGCCCATGTTCATATAGAACTCGCGGCTGACGATCCCCGCCGCCCGATCCTCGAACGAGAGCAGATAGCGCCCGTCGGACATCGGATAGAACGCGAGCCGGAAGACCCGGCCGTCGACCAGCGTGAGCGTGATGGAAAACACCGCGCGGTCCTTTGCCGCGGGATCGTCGTCCGAGAGGACGTAGTTCCCGCCCGCGTCGGTCGCGAGAAGATCGCCGACCCGCGCCGCCTCGGCCTCGGAGAGCGATGCGGGATCGACCGCCCCGCTGTATTCCGAGGTGTAGATCAGGGTGATCAGCTTGGTGAAGTTGCCGACCCCCTCGTAGTTCACGCCCGACCGTTCGATCTCGGCGCCGCCGCGCCGCACGGAGTAGAGTTCGTCCAGCCCGATCGCGTTCGCGGAATTCACGCTGCGGACCTCGTACTTCCCGTTCTGCTGACGGGTCAGCTGCACGCCGTAGTCGGTGCGGTAATATTTGCCGCCGGCGTTGCGCTGTTCGTAGTTGCGGTTATCGGTCTCGACGTCCTTGGCGGCGACCTCCTTGACGTCGTAGGTCGGGGCGGCGCCCGGCACGTAGTCGACGTAGATCTTGGAGGTGACGTCGTCCGAGGACGAGGTGTGATATTCGGAGTTGACCGACACGGCGAACCCGTGCGTTTCCTTTAAGTCCCCGTAGTTGATATCGAACGTGATATCGCGGACGTTGGTCAGTTTCAGGAGCAGAAGATCGTCGTCGACCCACGACGATTTGAACTCCCAGTCGACGAACGAGAAGTCGCAGTCCGAGACCGGGGCTTTCACCACGATGCCGTAGAGGTCGGAGGCGGCGTAGTAGAAGTCGCTCTCACCGTTCTTGCCTTTTTGCCGTTCGCTGATAAAGAGATGGAAGCCCACCCGGTAGCGGAACCCGACGTCCATCGTGGTCCCGTCCCGATAACTCATCCCGACCGGCATCTCGAAGTAGATCGCGTGCGCGTCGAGCCCGTATTTTTCAAAGTTCTCTCGGGTCAGCCCGACGGCGACCGTTTCGGTCCCTTTCGCCTCGGCGAACGTGGTCTGCAGAATATCCATCAGCGCCTCGTTGTTGACCGAATAGACCGTGCGGGAGGCGGGGGCGAAGATCTCGTAGGCGCTGCCGCCGTGGAAGATGTCGCGCTCGGTCTCGTTGACGTACCGGACGCCGACGGTCTCGTCGGTGCCATAGATCCCCTCGATCCTGAAATCGCGGTAGACCCAGACGCCGGTAAACGGATCGGCGGGGAGTTTGACCGTCGTCGGGAGCGGATAGTACCCGAGCACCAGTTTCCCGGTCTCGGTGGTGGAGTTCACGATCGCCTGCGCCATCAGGTCCTCCGCCAGCGTGGTGTTCCCGCCGTCGAGGCAGAGGATGGTCCGACGGACCGCGAGCACGCCGTCCTGCTTCACCGAGTAGGTGGCGGCGACCCAGCCGCGCGAGCCGCTCTTCGGGAGCGTCACGGTCTGGAGCGAGGTCTTGTCGGTGCTGTCCCAAACGATGGCGTTGCTGTTGAGCGCCGCCTCGCTGCGGGCGTACACCTGGACAGACTCGACCCGGAACTGCGCGGTCTCAAAGGTCGCCGCGGTCGAGAAATTGACCGTCGCCGTCGGACGCGCGTCGCTGTCGAAGGTCCCGACCGTTTTCCCGACGAGCAGATCGGAAAGAACCCCGGGCGCCCCCGCAAGATCGAGCATACCGACCGCCTGCTCTCCGTCGGCGGTGTAGGCGCAGATCACCTTATCGCCCGCCAGGATCGGCGTGCCTTTTTCGTCGAGGTATTCGTCCCCGCGGATAACGGCGGAAACGGCGTAGATCACGTATTCGGTCTTCTTGTTCGGTTTGAGCAGCC
>CAMJCC010000010.1 GCA_946404035.1 uncultured Clostridia bacterium
GGGGGGGGGGGGGGGGGGGGGGGGGGGGGGGGGGGGGGGGGGGGGGGGGGGATTTCTGCTCGCGCTCTTTGCCGAGGCGCCGAACTTCCTGTTCATCATCCTGATGCTGATCGGCGGGGTGGTCAACCTTGCCGGGGCGACGGTCGTCGGCCCGCGGATCTTCGTCTCCGGCTATCTTCCCGCAAACTACTTCCTTTCCACGATGTACGTAGGGATCATCCGTCCTCTGCTCGCCATGACCGGGCTGTCGATGGAAACGTCGTCCTCTTATTTCTTCGTCGCCGCGCTGCTGTTCCTTGCCTCCACGCTGCCCGCGATCACGGTGTCGGGGTTTGCCTACTGGATGGGGCTGAACGAAAAGCGCATCATCCCCTCCAACAAAAACGACGGAGCGAACAAGACCAACTGAAGCATAGAAAAGAAAAAGCCCCCATATCCTGTACCAAACGGATACGGGGGTCCTTTTTATGTCGCACGGATGGTTGTTCCGCCGCACGCTGGCGGCGGCGCTCTCGGTTCTGCTCCTGCTCCCGTTCGCGGCGCGGGGGCGCACGGAGAACGCGCGCGAGGTGTCGGCGACCCCGCCGCCGACCGTCATCCTCGACGCGGGGCACGGCGGACCTGACGGCGGGGCGACCGGGATCAACGGCGTCAGCGAAAAAGACCTGAACCTCTCGGTCGTTTTGCTCCTCGCCGACCTGCTCCGGGGAGAGGGGGTCGAGGTAGTTTTGACGCGCGCGGACGATACGCTCCCCGTAACGGAGGAGCAGGACCGCTCGGGGCATCGGAAACGGTGGGACGTCACCAACCGCATCGCGTTCGGCAAACTCCATCCCGACGCGCTGTTCGTCAGCATCCACATGAACTGGTTTCCCGTCGAAAAATACGCCGGGTTACAGGTCTGGTACGCCGGGACGCCGGGGAGCGCCGCGCTTGCCGAGACCATCCGGCGGCGCGTCGTATCCGACCTCCAACCGGACAACAAACGGATGCCGAAACGGGCGGACGGATCGATCCGTCTGCTCCATTCGGCGCACTGCACGGCGGTGCTGGTCGAGTGCGGCTTTCTTTCCAACCGCGCCGAGTGCGAAAAATTGTGCACCGAGGAATACCAAAGAGAATTGTCTTTTTCGATTTTCTGTGCTATAATGGAAACGATCAATCAAACAAACGGGACGGGGAGCTGATCTCCCGGACCCGGGGAGTGCGAAAATGGCTGTGAACAAAGCGCCGAAACCGATCTTCGTCTGCGCCTCCTGCGGCGCGACGACCTCGCGCTGGGTGGGGAAGTGCCCCGAGTGCGGCGAATGGAATACGATGGAGGAAACGGTGGTTTCCCCCGAACCCGCTTCGCGCGGCGTACCGGGTGCGGCTCCGGCTCCCCGAACGCCCGCCGTCCGGCTCTCGGATCTTGAAACTCCGTCCTACATCCGCAGCGGGACCGGGATGGGCGAACTCGACCGCGTTCTCGGCGGGGGTCTTGTCGAGGGGTCGGTCGTCCTTATCTCGGGTGAACCCGGCATCGGGAAATCCACCATCCTTTTGCAGATCAGCGCGCACCTGTCCGCGTCGCGCCGCGTCCTTTACGTGACCGGCGAGGAGTCCGGCGGGCAGATCCGGCTGCGCTATAACCGCCTCGGGATCAAGGGGGACGAGATCTTTCTGCTCACCGAGACCAATACCGACGCCATCCTCGGGGAATGCAAGCGCATCTCGCCCGACGTCATCGTGATCGACTCGGTGCAGACCCTCTACTCCGAACGCTTCTCGTCGGCGCCCGGTTCGGTCACGCAGGTGCGGGAGGGCGCGCTCGCGTTCATCACCTACGCCAAGACCGAGGGAGCCGCCGTGTTCCTCGTCGGTCACGTCAACAAGGAGGGCGGGATCTCGGGCCCCAAGATGCTCGAACATATGGTCGACGCCGTCCTCTATTTCGAGGGCGAGAGGACCCAGGCGTACCGCATCATCCGGGCGACCAAGAACCGCTACGGCTCCACCAACGAGATCGGCGTGTTCGAGATGAGCGACCGGGGTCTTATCGAGATCCCGAACCCCTCGGAGGTTTTGATCTCCGAGCGACCGAAAAGCGTCAGCGGGAGCTGTGCCGGGTGTATCCTCGAGGGCAGCCGCCCACTCATCACCGAGATCCAGACGCTGGTGACCGGGACGGTCTACGCCGTGCCGAAACGCACCTCCGACGGCTTTGACTACAATCGGCTCGGACTGCTCCTTGCTGTTTTGGAACGCCGCCTCGGGCTCCGCTTCTCGCAGAACGACGTGTACCTGAATATCGCCGGGGGGTTGCGGCTGGACGAGCCGGCGGCGGACCTCGCGGTGGCGATGGCGCTGATCTCCGGGATCACCGACCGCGCGCTCCCCGACGACCTGATCGCGTTCGGTGAGGTCGGGCTTTCGGGCGAGGTGCGCGCCGTCCCGCGCGCCGAGTATCGCATCAAGGAGGCGGTACGGCTCGGCTTTACCACCGTCGTCATCCCGAAACGCCAGAAGAGGAAAGACGTGACCGTTCCCGACGGCGTGAAGCTGGTCGGGGTCTCCTCGCTCTACGAGGTCCTGCCGTTTCTGATCAAACGGGACGGCGGGGAAGACGGGAAATGAAGCGCCCCACCCAGCGCGAGACCAATCCGTTCCCGTTCAGCGACACCAATAAGCGCTATCATACCTTTGATTACTACCTGCGGAAGAAGTACGGCGGCAAGTGCGCCGTCATCCCGTTGGACGCCGGGTTCACCTGCCCGAATATCGACGGGACGAAAGGGGTTGGCGGCTGTATCTACTGCTCGGAGAGGGGCAGCGGCGATTTCGCCCCGCCCCCCGATCTTCCCATCTTGGAACAGTACCTTGCCCAACAGGCGAAAATCTCGGAAAAGTGGACTTGCGTCGGGTATATCCCGTATTTGCAGGCGCACACCAACACCTACGCGCCGCCGTCTGTCCTCTCGCCCCTGTACGACCGGTTGCCGGATCTGCCCGGGGCGGTCGCCGTACATATCGCCACGCGCGCCGACTGCCTTTCCCCCGACGCCCTGCGTCTGCTTCGCGTTCTCTCCGAGAAGACCGACCTGACCGTCGAGCTTGGCTTGCAGACGGCGTCCGACAAGACGGCGAAGATCATCAACAGATGCCATACTTTCGCGGAATTCAAGGACGGCTTTGGCTCTTTGCGAAGCGAAGTCCCGCGCGCCCGGATCTGCGTCCACCTGATCGACGGACTGCCGGGAGAGGGACGGGACGAGATGCTTGCGTCGGCTTTGACCGTCGGACGGATGGGCGCCGACGAGGTGAAGATCCATCTGCTCCACGTCCTCTCGGGAACGCCGCTCGCCGAACTCTACCGGCGCGGGGAGTACGTCCCGATGACAAGGGAGGACTACGTTGCCACCGTCGCGGAACAGTTGACTTTTCTGCCGCCCTCGTGCGTGGTCGGTCGGCTGACCGGCGACGGAGCGCCCGACCGGCTGCTCGCCCCTGCGTGGAGCCGGAGAAAACTGGCGGTGATCGACGCGATCGACGAGCTGCTCTACCGAAACGGCTGGACGCAGGGATCGCGGCTTCCATGACCCGGACGGGTAAGACCGTCCGGGCTCTCTTTTTGTGCATTTACGCCAAAAAAGAGGCGGAATATTCTACACTCCCACAGACAAAACATCGGTTTTCGGGATTGATTTTCAGTTTATTTTTCTGTATAATATTTCTGTGGCGGCGGTTTCGCCGTTTGCATCCCGAAAAAAAGAAGGAGCGCTCTCATTATGGAAAAAGTCAGCACAAAGAACCTTCGCAACGTCGCTTTACTCGGACACGGAGGGAGCGGTAAGACCTCGCTCGCAGAGGCGATGCTCTACCTCACCAAGAATACCGACCGTCTCGGATCGGTGACCGCGGGGAACACGGTCTGCGACTACGACCCCGAGGAGATCCGCCGCGGCTTTTCGCTTTCCGCATCTCTTGCTCCCATCACCTGGAACGGGATCAAGATCAATCTGATGGACACCCCCGGTTACTTCGATTTCGAGGGCGAGGTGCGTCAGTGCACCCGCGTCGCCGACGCCGCGATCATCGTCGTCGACGGCAAGACCGGTATTCAGGTCGGGACCGAACTTGCCTGGGACCTCGCCACCGAGGCGAAGATCCCCAAGGCGTTCTTCATCAACCGCTTCGACGATAACGAGGCGCGGTTCAAAAAGGTCTACGACGCCCTGCGCGAACGCTTCGGCGTCGCGGTCTGCCCGGTGCAGATCCCGGTCATCGACGGGTCCGAGGTCGTCGGGTTCGCCAACCTGATCGACCGCGTGATGTATATGTTCGACAGCAAGAGCGGGTCCTACACCTGCCTTGACATTCCCGAAAAGCACAACGACTACATCGAGGAATTCCGCGGGATGCTCTTCGAGAGTATCGCGCAGACCAGCGACGAGCTGATGGAAAAGTTCTTCGGTGAAGAGGAGATCACCCGCGAGGAGGCGGTCGAAGCCATCCACGAGGGCATCATCCACGGCGATATCGTCCCGGTCTTCTGCGGCGCCGCCGTCAAGATGTGGGGCATCAAGACCCTGCTCGACACCATCGCGGACAGTTTCCCGCGTCCCACCGCCCGCAAGGTCGAGCACGGCTTCAAGGAGGACGGCACGGCGATCGAGATCCCGATCGAGCCGGAGGGCGAGACCTCCCTCTTCGTCTTCAAGACCGTCGCCGACCCGTTCGTCGGCAAGATGTCGTTCTTCAAGGTGATGAACGGGGAACTGCAGAAAGACGCGACCCTCCGCAACACCACCAACGGACAGGTCGAGAAATTCGGCCGTCTGTACCTGATGCGCGGCAAGAAGCAGACCGACGTGGACGTCCTCTCGTGCGGCGACATCGGCGTGACGGCGAAACTGGTCAACACCAACACCAACGACACCCTGACGGCGAAAGCCGAGAATTTCCGCTACGCGCCCATCGTTTTCCCGTCCGCCTATATGACCATGGCGATCGTTCCGAAAGCCAAGGGCGACGAGGATAAGATCTCGCAGGGCATCGCCCGCCTGCTCGAAGAGGATCCCACGCTGAAATACGAGAACAATCCCGAGACCAAGCAGCTGACCGTTTCGGGGCTCGGAGATATGCACCTCGACGTTCTGACGGCGAAACTGAAAGCGCGCTTCGGCACCTCGGTCGACCTGACCGAGCCGAAGATCGCCTACCGCGAGACCATCAAGGGCAAATCCGACGTCGAGGGGAAGCACAAGAAGCAGTCCGGCGGTTCGGGTCAGTACGGTCACGTCAAGATCCGCTTCTCCCACGGGGAGGACGAGGGTCTCACGTTTACCGAGAGCGTCTTCGGCGGCTCGGTGCCGAAACAGTACTTCCCGGCGGTCGAAAAGGGTCTTCAGGAGTGCATGGAGCACGGCGTTCTCGCCGGCTATCCGATGGTCAACCTGGCGGCGGAGCTCTACGACGGTTCCTACCACGAGGTCGACTCCAACGAAATTTCGTTCAAACTCGCCGCGCGTCTTGCGTATAACGCGGGCCTGCCGCTGGCGAAACCCGTTCTGCTCGAGCCGATCGGCACGCTCCGCGTCGTGATCCCCGGCGATTACGTCGGCGACGTCTACGGCGATCTGCCCAAACGCCGCGGCCGCATCATGGGGACCGAGGCGGCGGACAAGAGCGGCTACCAGGTCGTTCTTGCCGAGGTGCCGAAAGCCGAGATGGCGGACTACGTGATCTCGCTCCGCGCGATGACGCAGGGCAGAGGCCGCTTCGACTACGAGGTCGTCCGCTACGAGGAGGTCCCGGGACCCATCGCGCAGAAGATCATCGACGAGGCGAAGAAGAACGCCGAATAATACCCGACGATAGCAAAGGGGACTGTCGCTCCCTCGGTGGAAACGGACGCCGTCCGATCCGCCCCGGGCGCGCCGGTCCCCGCGGCTGTTTTCAAAACCGCGATAACATCATTGAAAAGGACAGATCATGAGCAAAAAAACGAAAGCGACGGAGCAGCAGACTTCCGCGCCCGCCAAGGAACAAAAGAAAAAACGCCGCCGGCACTTCGGCGACCGCTACGAGGGACGGCGGCTGCGCACCCTCGCGCCGATGCAGTACGTCATCCCCTACATTATGAAGGTCCGCTCCGACGCGCAAAATCACTTTGAGGACCGGATCGATATGGATATCCTCGACGCGTACTGCGCAAAGAAGCAGGCGCAGGGGCTATCCGGTTTCGGCGCCCTGCACGCCATCCTCGCCGCCTACGTCCGCACCATCTCGGAGCGTCCCGCCATCAACCGGTTCGTCGCGGGGCAGCACGTTTACGCCCGCAACAATATCGTCGCCAATATGACCATCAAGAAAAAGATGGGGCTGGACTGCCCAGATACGGTCATCAAGGTGATCTTCGACCCATCGGATACCGCCGACGACGTGTACCGGAAGTTTACCGAGGTCGCGGAAAAGGCGACCTCCGACGACACCGATTTCGACAACACGGCGGGCTTCCTCCGCCATATCCCCGGGCTGATCCTGCGCGGGGTGATCGGGCTGCTCCGTTTCCTCGACTATTTCGGCATCCTGCCGCGCGGACTGGTCAAGGTCAGCCCCTTTCACGGGTCGCTCGTCATTACCAGTATGGGCTCGCTCGGGATCAACGCGATCTACCACCATCTCTACGATTTCGGCAACGTCCCCCTCTTTTTCGCCTACGGGAAAAAATATACGGTGCGCGAGATCGGAGAAAACGGGGAAGCGATCGCCCGCCGCTTCGTCGACCTGCGCGCCGTGACCGACGAGCGGATCTGCGACGGCTACTACTACGCCTCCGCGTTCAAGATCATGCAGCGGTACCTCTCCCATCCCGACCTGCTCGACGCGCCTCCCGCGTCGGTGAAAGAGGATATCGACTGACCGATAAAAACCGAAAAGCCCTTGACAAAGTTTTTCGCGCGAACTATAATAGACTTGTATAGATATATCACCCGGCGCACGCCGGGAATTCAATGAAAGCGGTCCGTACGATGAGAAAAGTTTTTACGATACTTCTCGTTCTTTTCCCGTTCCTCTGTCAGTTCGGACTTCCGGTAAAGGTCCCGGTCCTGACGGCGCACTTCTCGATCGGCTACCTGGTCCTGCTTCCGTTTGCCCTCGTCTGGTGCCTGCTGAAGATCCCGACGGAGGGGATCTTCCGGATCAAGACGTACCGGTTTTCGGGCTATTTCCTGTTCTTGCTCGCCGTTGCGTTCTCCGCCGTTCTGGCGCGCGGAAAGTCCTACTATTCCGGGAGCGGCGCGCTGCTTGACCTCGGGATCATGCTCCTTTTCTGGCTGATCGTCCTCTACGCCTCGCGCGACGTTTTCAACGTGCGGTTCGGGATGGCGGTCTACTCCACGCTCGCCGTGATCTTCGCGGCGTATTTCATCGTGCAGTTTTTGGTCTTCCGCATCAAGGGGATCTACCTGCCGACCATCTTCCGCGAAAACTACGTTTTCGGCGGGGAATACGTCGACGCGTTCCGCGCGACCGGGACCCCGACCTCGCTCTTTACCACGACCTCCGGCTTTACGTTCTTCTGCCTGCCCGCCGTCGCGTTCCTCTTGCTGTGGGACCGCATCGGCTTCAACGGGCGTGAGTTCATTTCCGCCGTGGTCGTTTCGGCGGCGCTGGCGCTCACCGGCGACATCAAGACCATCGTGGCGCTCGCGATCGTCTGGGGGCTGTTCGTGTTCTCCATCCTCGCTTACTTCGTGGTCCATCCCTACGACGGGATGTACCGCTTCACGCATCAAAGACCGTCGCGCATCGTGCTGCAGATCGTTTTCCCGCTGCTCGCCGTCGGTACCGCCGCCGCGCTCCTGGCACGGAAAGGGCGGTTTTCCCGACTGTTTGCCGCATTCAAGGGGATGCTCCGCGACCACGCGCTGATCTCGGGCTTCGAGGCGGCGGGGCAGGCGGGGGACCACGGCACCGTCGTCCGTTATCTCGGCTGCGGCGTCGGGAACGCAAAAGCGTTCCTTGCCTCCTGCGGCATCGAACTCCCGGCGCACATGAACGCGATCGGCTACGTCTTCCTGTCGGTCGGGTTCATCGGGCTGATCCTCTTTATCGGCTCGCTCTTCGCGCTCCTTTCGACCCGACGCGGCAAATTCGGGTTCGCGATGGCGGCGCTGCTCCTGTTTGCCGCGGTGTTCGGGAATATCGTGTTCCTCGATATCTCGTTCTTCTGGCTGATGCTCGCGTTCACGGCAAACGACAACACCGAAATGTCTTTCCGCAAGTTCCTCCGGGTCCGTTAAGACCGGATAACAAAAGCCGGACGGCTGATCGCCGTCCGGCTTTTTCGTTTGCTTTTTCAGTGAAAACGGGAGCGGTATTCGGTACTCTCGTTTTTCTTCTTTTCTTCGGGAGCGTTCAGGAAGCGGAGCGTGAAGTACGAAACCAGGAAGAAAACGAGGTAGAGGACCGAAAAGATCATCACGGCAAGAAAGAACGACGCGGGACCGCTGATCTTCAGTTTACCCGCCCAGATGAATACGACGAGGAACGCGGCGAGCAGGGTAGCGTAGTGGATCAGGATCCGAAGCGCGACGTGCAGCCGCTTGACAGCGAGCAGCCGGTTGGCGAGCGCGACGAGGACCGAGAAGAGCAGGATCAGAAGGAACTGGCGGAACGTGACCGCCGTTTCGTTGAACAACTCCTCCACCTCGTTCACGATCGCGGCGATGAAGTAGAAGACGACCGAGATCACGGTGCAAACGACGCAGCTTGACGTGAGGGTCTTGCGGATAAACGTTTTCACGGACATGGCGCATCCTTTCATTTCGGCTTTTCGCGCATTTTTCGGTATTATGATACCATATTGCGAGCGGGATTGCAAGCCGCTTTCAAAAATCCGCGTGATTTTTCTTTTATTCACGCGAAATTCATCCGGAATTCATTGACAAACCGCGATATTAAATGTATAATATAGTGTATTCAATGAATAAGATCGGCTTTTTGCGTCGATCATCGGCAAAAGAAAGGAACCCCCTGGGTATGTCAGAAGAAAAAGCGATCACGAGAAGAGAGGCGAGAGAGGCGATCTTATCGGTCCTCTTTTCGCACGAATATACGCCCGAAAAATCCGCTCCGGAACTGGACGCCGAACGCATCCGCGATTTCGGTGGGCGGGAGGACGCCTACGTCGCCGAGGCGACGGAGGGGGTGCTGGCGCACCTTGCCGAGATCGACGCCCTGATCGCGTCGTCCGCCGTGGGATGGTCGCTTGCGCGCATCTCGCGCGTGTCGCGCGCGATCCTGCGCCTTTCGTGCTACGAGATGCTGTTCCGTCCCGATATCCCGCCGCTCGTTTCTCTTGACGAGGCGGTCGAACTCTCGAAGAAATACGACGACGAGAACGCCTACTCCTTCGTCAACGGCGTGCTGAACCGCGCCATGCAGTCGGAGGAGGTGCGCGCCGTCGAACGGGGCTGACCGAGATGGACGACGTCTGCTTTATCGGTTTCGATACCAGTAACTACACCACGTCGATCGCCGTCGTCGACGGGGAAGACCGCGTGGCGGCGAACCTGAAACAGCCGCTCTCCGTGTCGGACGGCGAGCACGGTCTCCGTCAGTCCGACGCGGTCTTTCAGCACGTGAAGAACCTGCCCGAGGTGGCAGAGCGCCTCGCCCCGATCATATCGGGTCGAACCGTACTTGCCGTCGGCGTTTCCGAACGCCCGCGCGACCGCGCCGGGTCGTATATGCCGTGCTTTCTTGCCGGCGTTTCCGCCGCCGAGAGCGCCGCGGCGGTGTCGGGACTTCCGCTCTACCGCTTCTCGCATCAGTCGGGGCACCTGATGGCGGCGATCGTATCGTCGCGCCGCTTCGACCTGCTCGAACGTCCGTTCTACGCCTATCACGTTTCGGGCGGGACCACCGAACTGCTCGCCGTTTCGAGTACCGAAAACGGCTTTTCGTCCGAGATCGTCGGGGGGACCCGCGACCTCAACGCCGGGCAGGTGATCGACCGTATCGGGGTCGCCCTCGGCGTACCGTTCCCGGCGGGACCGGGGCTGGAAAAACTCGCCCTGTCCTACGCGGGCAAGATCCCGAAAAGGAAACCCGCCGTCTCGGACGGCTTCGTCAATCTGTCCGGGCTGGAAAACCTGGCGCTTGACCTGTATCGCAAATCGAACGATCCCGCGCTCGTCGCCGCCTTCGTGTTCGCGCATCTGTCCGACGCGATCCTCGCGATGACGGCGCAAGCGATGGAAAAACACGGCGCGCGCGATCTGCTCTGCGCCGGCGGGGTGATGAGTTCCGTCATCCTGCGCCGCGCGATCACGGAGCGCTATCCGGCGTCGTTTGCCGAACCGGCGCTCTCCGCCGACAACGCGGTCGGGATCGCCGCCTTGACCGCCCGCGCCTATCGGCGCGAACACCCGTAAGGAGGAAAAACGCTTGACGTACCCGGAACGCGATCTGTTCGGGAGCGCGCCGAAAAACGACGGCGTCCTCTCGGTCTCGCAACTGAATACCTACGTCAAGTCGCTCCTGGACGGGGACGACGTTCTTCAGTCGGTCTCGGTGCGCGGCGAGATCTCCAATTTCTCGCAGCCGAAATCGGGGCACCTCTACTTCTCGCTCAAAGACGGAGAGGGACTGATCCGCTGCGTGATGTTCCGCTCGAGGGCGCAGACCGTTGCGTTCCCGCTCTCCGACGGGCTTTCGGTCGTCGCGCGGGGGAGCGTCACGCTCTATCCGAAAGACGGCGCCTACCAACTCTACGTCACCAACCTGTCCCGCGACGGGGTCGGCTCTCTCTGGCTCGCGTTTGAAGCCCTGCGCGCCAAACTCGGCGGAGAGGGGCTGTTCGACCAAGACCGCAAGAAGCCCCTGCCGCTCTATCCCAAAAAGATCGGCGTGGTCACCTCCCCGACCGGGGCGGCGATCCGCGATATGATCCGCATCCTCGGGCGGCGTTTTCCCCCGGCGGAGCTGCTGATCGTTCCCGCCGCCGTACAGGGCGCCGACGCGCCCGCCGAGCTGACCGCCGGGATCGAGCGGCTCAACCGCCGCGACGATATCGACCTCATCATCATCGGGCGGGGCGGCGGATCGTTCGAGGATCTGTTCGCGTTCAACGACGAAAAACTCGCCCGGACGATCGCCGCGTCAAGGATCCCGGTGATCTCGGCGGTGGGGCACGAGACCGACTTTACCATCTGCGATTTCGTTTCCGACCTGCGCGCCGCCACCCCGTCCGCCGCCGCCGAACTCGCGGTGCCCGACCGGGCGGAGTTGCTCGGATACCTCTCCGACGTGCCCGCGCGCCTTCGCCGCGCGCTGACGCGCGACCTTTCGCAGAGGCGCGAAAAACTCGCCTCGGTCACGGGGCGTCCGATCTTCACGCGCCCCGAGACCCTGTTCCGCGATCGGATGCTCGGCGTTTCGTCGCTTACGGAGCGCGCCTCCGCCGCCGCCCGCGCGTCCTACTTCGGAAAGCGAGAGCGTTTCGCCGCCACCGCTGCGACGCTCGCGGCGCTGAACCCCCTCGCCACCCTGTCGCGCGGCTACGCGCTCGCCGAGACCCCGGAGGGAAGACCGATCGCCTCTGTCAAGGAGCGCAAGGTCGGCGATCCCCTCGATATCATCCTGCCCGACGGTACGCTCTCGACCACCGTCCGGGAGATCCGACCCGAAAACCGAAAGGAGACCTGACGTGAGCGAAAAGAAGAACGAACAGAACGCCACCTTCGAGGAGGCGCTTGCCGAACTGCAGAAACTGGTCGAACAGCTCGAGAGCGGAAAACTCCCGCTTTCCGAAACGCTTTCGGTCTACGAGCGGGCGATCGCGCTCTCGTCCCGTTGCACCAAACTGCTGGAGGACGCGGAGCAGAAGATCACGCTGCTTTCCGGCGGCGACGACGAGGTCCCGTTCGATCTCTCTCCGGAGGAGAAGTGACCGTGATCCCCGTACAAGAGGAACTCCGCGACTACGCCGCGCGCGTGGAAGCGCGCCTTGCTGCCCTGATCCCCGACGCCGATCCCGAAACGGCGCTGATCTCGGAGGCGATGCGCTACTCGCTGCTCGGCGGCGGCAAACGGATCCGCCCCTATCTGACCTACGCGTTTTCGCGCCTTGCCGGGGCTGACCCCGAAGCGGCGCTGGATTTCGGGTGCGCCCTTGAGATGGTGCACGCCTACTCGCTTGTCCACGACGATCTCCCCGCGATGGATAACGACGTGATGCGGCGGGGAAGACCCACCTGCCACGTCGCCTACGGCGAGGCGAACGCGATCCTGGCGGGCGACGCCCTTTTGACCCACGCGTTCTCGGTTTTAGCGAATACCGCCGCGCCCGACGGCGCGGTCCGGCGCGCGACGGCGGAACTTGCCGACGCCGCGGGATACGCCGGGATGGTCGGCGGGCAGACCCTCGATATGCTGACCGAGGGGAAGACCGTGACGAGAGAAACGCTCGTCAAACTCCAACGGTTGAAGACCGGCGCCCTGATCCGCGCCGCCTGCCGGCTCGGTTGCCTTTCGGGCGGGGTATTCGACGGCGAACTCTATACCGCCGCCGACCGCTACGCCGAAAAGATCGGTCTTGCGTTCCAGGTGATCGACGACGTGCTGGACGGGGTCGGGGATCCCGCCCTGCTCGGCAAATCGGTCGGTAAGGATAAGGCGAGCGGCAAGACCACCTGGCTCTCGCTCCTCGGCGAAGAGGGCGCGCGCGACTACGCGACCCGGCTGACCGACGAGGCGATCTCGGCCGTGACACCCTTTGACAAAGAGGGACGGCTCGCCGCTCTGGCGACCCTCCTGCTCGGGCGGAACAAATGATCCGCGTCGACCTGTACCTCGTTCAAAACGGGTTCGTTTCGGGACGCGACGCCGCCAAACGGCTGATCGCCGAGGGGGGCGTCAAATTCGACGGCAGACCCGTCGCCCGCCCGTCCGAACAGGTGGACGAAACGCTCCCGCACGACGTGACCCTCCCCGAGGCGGGGCAGGGATACGCCAGCCGGGGCGGATTGAAACTCGAGGGCGCGCTCGACGCGTCGGGGCTTTCCCCCGCGGGGCTGGTCGCCCTGGATATCGGCGCCTCGGGCGGCGGTTTCACCGACTGTCTGCTCCGCCGCGGAGCGGTCTCTGTCTACGCCCTCGACAACGGGCACGGACAACTCGCCGATTTTTTGCGGCGCGACCCCCGCGTCACGGTGATGGAGGGGTACAACGCCCGCGACCTGAAACGCGAAGATTTCCCGCTTTCCCCGCGCTTCGTGACGATGGACGTTTCGTTCATCTCGCAAACGCTGATCCTCCCCGCGCTCGCGGGGATGCTCGACCCCGGCGCGATCCTGGTATCGCTTATCAAACCTCAGTTCGAGGTCGGACGGGCGGGGGTCGGACGGGGCGGGATCGTCAAGGACCCCGCGCTTCGTTTAGCGGCAAAAGACAAGGTGACCTCGTTTGCCGCGTCGCTTGGATTTACGCTTCTCGGCTCGTGCGTTTCGCCCATCAGGGGCGGCGACGGGAACGAGGAGTATCTGGCTTGGTTCTCGTTTGACGGGAACGGAAAGGAATGATGACAATGAAACCGATCGGCTCCGTTTTGCTACGACCCAACGCACGCAAGGACGACGGGTTCGTCGTTTCGATCGAAACGGCGCGATACCTCATCTCGCGCGGCGCTGCGGTCGTCGTGCCCGACGCGATCCTGCCCGCGTTCGCGGGTCTTGCCGTTACGGCGGAGAGCGCCGCGAAGACCCCCGATCTGATCCTGTCGCTCGGCGGGGACGGGACGGTCCTTGCCGCGTCGGAGGACGCGATCGAGCGGGGCGTGCCGTTGCTCGGGATCAATATGGGGCGGCTCGGGTTCTTAGCCGAACTCGAGACCGATCAACTGAATAAACTCGAGGCGCTGTTCACGGGCGACTACACCGTCACGGAACGGATGACCCTGTCTGTCACGGCGGACTGCGGAGAGGGGGAGACGGTCCTTTCCGGTTATCCCCTGAACGACGTCGTGTTCTCCCACGACCGCGAGGACGGGCTCGCCCTGCTCTCGCTCTCTGACCAGTCGGGGAACGTCATCGACTACCACGCCGACGGGCTGATCCTGGCGACGCCGTCGGGCTCCACCGCCTACACGCTGTCGGCGGGGGGACCCATCGTGGACGACGCGATGAACGCCATCTGCGTCACGCCGGTCTGCCCGCACTCGTTCTTCAACCGCTCGGTCATCTTCGGGCCCGACGCGGTCCTGAGCGTTGAGAACCGGTCGCCTCTCGGGCGCGACGTGACGGTCTCCCTCGACGGGCGCGAGCGCCTGCGCCTGCCGTTCGGCGCCGTGATCTCGGTCAAGCGTTCGGATCATCCGCTCCGGATGCTCTCGCTCGACCGCCACGCCGTTCTGTCCACCCTCAATCGCAAGATGCAGATGGCGGACATGAAGTATCGGAACGAATAACGTCGAAAGACGAAAAATAAAAAATCGCTTGTTGGAAAGAGAGGAGTTGTCAAATGAAAAAGAACAGACAAGCCGCGATCCTGGAACTGGTCGAAAAGTACGACATCGACACGCAGGAGGGAATGCTCGCCCATCTGAAAGAGGAGGGCTTTACCGTCACGCAGGCGACGGTCTCCCGCGACATCCGCGAACTCAAACTCGTGAAAGAGAGCGGAAAGGACGGTAAGGTGCGCTATGCCCTGACCGCCAAGCGCGACGTCACGTCGCCCAAGTTCAACAGCGCCCTGACCGAATCCATCATCCGGGTGGACTACGCCGGGAACCTCATCGTCGTGAAGACCTATCCGGGGCTTGCCAACGCCGTCGCGACCTGCATCGACTCGGTGCGTCTGCCCGAGATCATCGGATGCGTGGCGGGTGACGACGCCATCCTCGTCGTCGTCAAGACCGAGGCGGACGCCGCCGCGATCTCCGAGAGTTTCCGCACCATGATCCGGACCATCTGATCCCCCGCGGGCGGAGTATTCCGCCGGCGTCAGCACTCTGAAAGGAACCAATCGGATGCTTTCATCGCTTTATATTGAAAATATCGCGGTCATCCGTCGCCTGTCGGTCGATTTTTCGGCGGGCTTTACCGCCCTGACCGGCGAGACCGGCGCGGGCAAATCGGTGATCCTCGAAAGTATCAAACTCCTTCTCGGGGGAAAGGCGGATCGCGAACTGATCCGCTACGGGGAGGAGACGGGGACGGTTTGCGCCGTGTTCGGAACGCTGGGGGCGGCGGCGGAAAGCGCGCTCTCGTCTGCCGGGATCGAACCCGACGAGGAGGGGTGCGTCCAGGTCCGCCGCGTCGTTTCAAACGACGGCAAGAGCCGCGCGTGGATCAACGGCCAGCCGGTCTCGCTCTCGCTGCTCCGCGACGTCGCCCGGTATCTGGTCGACGTGCACGGGCAGAACGAGAACCTGACCTTGCTGGACGAGAAGACCTACGTTTCCTCGCTCGACGGCTACGCCGGGTCAGCGGAGCAACTCGCGGGATACCGCGCGGTCTACGCCAAACTCGAGGAGGCGCGCCGACGTCTTGCGGAACTCGACCGCGGAGAGGCGGAACGGCTGCGCACCGTCGAGATGCTGCGCTACCAGATCGCGGACATCGACGCCGTCAATCCCAAACCGGGGGAGGACGTCCAACTCGAAGAAAAAGAGAAGAAGATCAAGAACCGCGAGAAGATCCAGCGGCAGACCTCGTTCGTTTACCGCGCCCTGAAAGGGGCGGAGCGGGGAAGCGTCCTGTTCCTGCTCGACAAGAGCGCGCAGGCGCTGGAACCGCTTGCCGACCTGATCCCCGAGATCGCGCCGATCACGGAGGAACTCAACGACTGCCGTTACCGGCTCGAGGACGCGGCGGAACGCGTCTACGACCTGACCGACGCGGAGGAGGGGGACCCCACCGCCCTGATCGACAAGATCGAGGGGCGGCTGGACGCGTTCTCCAAACTGAAAAAGAAATACGGCGGCACGATCGACGAGGTGCTTCGCTTCCGTGACGAAGCCAAAGCGAAACTCGCCGCCCTTGACGCCTCCGACGATACCGTGCTCGCGCTCCGCGAGAGCGAAAAGGCGCTCTCGGCGGAGGCGCGGAAACTGGCGCTCGCCTTACACGACCGCCGTAAAAAGGCGGCGAAAGAACTGGAAAAGAAGATCACGGAGATCCTGCTCTACCTCGATATGCCGAAGGTCGTCTTCCGGGTCGAGGTCAACGACCGCGGAGAGGGCGGTCTTCGCTCCGACGGGGCGGACGACGTCCTGTTCGTGATGTCGGCGAACGCCGGGGATCAGCCGCGTCCGCTCTCGCTCGTCGCGTCGGGCGGGGAACTGGCGCGCACGTTCCTTGCCCTGAAATGCGTCCTCTCGGAAAAGGCGCTCACCCCGACGATGATCTTCGACGAGATCGACACCGGGGTATCGGGCAAGACCGCGCGCAAGATCGGTTACAAACTTGCCGAACTCTCCAAGGGCACGCAGGTCTTCGCCGTCACGCACTCGGCGCAGATCGCGTCGCTCTCGGATACCCACCTCCTGATCTACAAGGAGGAGAAGAACGGAAAGACCGAAACGGGTCTCAAAACGCTGGATCGCGAGGGGCGGGTCGACGAACTGTCGCGCATCCTCGGCGGTTTGACCGTCACCGCGTCCCAACGCAACGCGGCGCGGGATATGCTGGAGGGAAAAGAGACCGATCTTGCCGGGGTGTGACCGTTCTGCGGGGTGCCTCCGCCGAATAAAATGAAAGCGTAACAGATCCTTTCATGCTGGCGGAGGTATTCCAATGGAGCGGGCATCCCTTTCGTTTCTTTCGACCTTTCTCTCGGACGAACCCTGCATCGCCGTGCGGCAAAACGTCCCGATCTCGATGCTGACCGGCATCCGCATCGGGGGCAACGCCGCCCTCGTCCTTTCTCCCCGCGACGGCGGCTGTCTGATCCGTCTGCTCGACTTTCTTTCCCGCGGGGAGGTCCCGTATCGCGTGATCGGGAACGGCACCAACCTGGTGGGACCCGACGCGGGCTATCCCGGCGTTCTGGTCCTGACGGCGGGGATCGACCGGCTTTCGGTCACGGGCACGACGCTCGTCGCCGGGGCGGGGGTCCCGCTCGGGCGGGCGATCCGGCGCGCGATGGAGGCGGGGCTTTCGGGGCTTGAGGAACTCTACGGCATCCCCGGAACCATCGGCGGCGCGCTCTATATGAACGCCGGGGCGTTCGGGCATACCGCGTCGGAGCGGCTTCGCCACGCGACGGTCTACCGTCCCGCGTCGGGGGAGGTCACGGTGAAAATACCGTCCTCGCTCGCGTTCGGGTACCGGACCGGCGCCATCCAACGGGCGGGGCTGATCGTCCTTTCCGCCGCCTTTACGCTGACCCCCGACGACCCTGAAAAGATCGCCCGGCGAATGGGGGAGGTCCTCGCCAAAAGACGGGCGACCCAGCCCCTCGACCTGCCGAGCGCGGGCTCGGTCTTCCGCCGTCCCGCCCCCGACGTTCCGGTCGGACGGATCGTATCCGACGCGGGATGCGCCGGGATGCGCGAGGGGGGCGCCGCCGTGTCGGACTTGCACGCCGGGTTCATCGTCAACCTCGGCGGCGCGACGGAGCGCGACGTCCGCGCGCTTGCCGACCGGGTACGGGCGCGGGTCAGGGAACAAAACGGAATACTACTGGAACCCGAGATCGAATATCTTTCGGATCTCGGCGCATACCAAACGCAAACCGAATAAAACGGAGGGGAGGGGAGAATATGTCGTTTTCGGGTGAATTCAGGCATACGCTGCTCGGCGCTCGCGCAAAGAACCGCTGCTGCCGGGTCGCGTTTGTCACCGGATTTCTCACCGGGGCGGGCACCGTCGCGTCCGACGGCGCCGTCAAAATGAACTATACCGATCCCGACGTCCCCGGGATCCTTTCCGAATACCTCCCCGCCTTTGACCGTAACGCTTCGTTTTCGACCGAGGGGGACCGCCGCGTGAAGACCGCGACGGTCGCAAGTACCGCGGCGGCAAAACTGCTTGCCGCGGACGACGTCGCCCTGCCCGAGTTCCGCTGCAACGCCTGCAAGGGCAACTATCTTGCCGGGCTCTTTACCGCTTGCGGGCGCGTGTCCGACCCGGGGCGCGAATGGCGGCTGGAGTTCTCCTGCGGCGATCACCGCGCGCGCATCGCGTCGGTTTTGGAACGGCTCGGGGTCGCGGCGAAAAGCGCCGACCGTCGGGACGAGCGGCTTCTGTATCTGCGCTCCTCGTCGGGCATTCTCGACTTTTTTGCCCTGATGGGGGAGAGCGACTTCTATTTCGGGCTGATGAACGGCTCGATCGAGCGCGAGATCAGAAACAGCGCCAACCGCCTTGCCAACTGCGAGGCGAACAATATCGCCAAGGCGATCTCGGCGTCGGACGAGCAGGTCCGCGCCATCCGTTATCTCGAAGAACACCGTCTGATGGGCGGCCTCGAACCCGCGCTCGCCGAGAGCGCGCGGCTCCGGCTCGCGCATCCCGATCTGACCCTCTCGCAGCTGTCGGCGATCGCCGTCCCGCCCGTTTCGCGCGCGGGGCTGAACCACCGTCTGCGCCGGATTTGCGAGATCGCGGAGATCCATCGGCAAAAGAACGCCGGGAAAGAGAAAAGAAAGGAGGCGACGACGTGAGCCGGTTCGTCCATCTGCATCTGCACAGCGAATACAGTCTGCTCGACGGCGCCTGCCGCATCTCGGAGATCCCCGAGGCGGCAAAGGCGGCGGGGCATACCGCCGTCGCCCTGACCGACCACGGCGTGCTTTACGGCGCGGTCGCCTTTTACCGCGCGTGCAAAGCGGCGGGGATCAAACCCGTCATCGGGTGCGAGGTCTACGTCGCCGAGCGCAGTCGGTTCAGCCGGGAGGGGCGCGTCGACGCCTCCGGCAACCACCTCGTCCTGCTGGTCGAAAACGAGACCGGGTACCGCAACCTGATCCGGCTCGTGTCGAAAAGTTTCACCGAGGGCTTCTATTCCAAACCCCGCATCGACCTCGATCTGCTCCGCACCCATCACGAGGGGCTGATCGCCCTGTCCGCCTGTATGGCGGGGGCGGTGCCGCGCGCGATCCTGGCGGGGGATATGGAGGGCGCCGTCAAGGCGGCGGAAACGCTGAACGAGATCTTCGGGGCGGGGAACTTCTACCTTGAATTGCAGGATCACCGCCTGCAAAACGATCAAATGATCTGCCGCGGCATCCGCACGGTCGCAGAGAGGACGGGCATCCCGACCGTGGCGACCAACGACGTGCACTATCTGCGCCGCTCAGACGCCGAGACCCAGGAGATCCTGGTCTGCGTCGGGACCGGGCGCACCGTCACGGAGGGACGGATGAGCGGTTTCGAGACCGACGAGTTCTACTACAAATCCACCGAGGAGATGGAGCGGCTGTTCCCGGATAACCCCGACGCCGTCGAGAACTCCGCCCGCATCGCCGACCGCTGCAACTTCGATTTTACCTTTGGAAAATATACGCTCCCCAGTCTGCCCGAGACCGACGGGATCACGCACCGGGACCGGCTGCGCGCCTACGCCCTCCGGGGTCTTGACGAGCGCGCCGCGCGCGGCGAGATCGACTTTTCGGAGCACCCGCGGGAGGAATACCTTTCCCGCATCGACTACGAGCTCTCGGTCATCGACCGAATGGGCTTCAACGAATACTATCTCATCGTCCGCGACTTCGTCATCTACGCCAAGACCCACGGCATCCCGGTGGGACCCGGGCGGGGGTCCGGCGCGGGAAGTCTTGTCGCCTATTGCGTCGGGATCACCGAGGTCAACTCGCTCCGCTTCAATCTGCTCTTTGAACGCTTCCTCAACCCCGAGCGGATCTCGATGCCCGATTTCGATATCGATTTCAGCGACGAGAAACGCGACCGGGTGATCGCGTACGTCAAGGAAAAATACGGCGAGGATCACGTTTCGCAGATCGTGACCTTCGGGACCCTCGCGCCCCGCGCCGCGGTGCGCGACGTCGGACGCGCCCTCGGGATGTCCTACGCCGACGTGGACCGGGTCGCCGCCAAAATCGGCGGGACCGACGACACCATCGCCGACGCCCTGAAACGCCCCGAACTTGCCGAACTCTACGCCTCGTCGGAGGAGGTCAGGCGACTGATCGACGTGGCGATGAAAGTGGAGGGGATGCCCCGGCACGCCTCGACCCACGCGGCGGGCGTCGTCATCACGAAGGACCCGGTCTCGGAGTACGTTCCGCTCGCCGTGAGCGGCGACGTCGTCGTGACCCAGTTCGATATGGACACCGTCGCCCTTTTGGGCTTGGTCAAGTTCGATTTTCTCGGCATCCGCTATCTATCGGTGATCGAGGAGACCGAGGGGATGATCCGCCGTCGGCACCCCGACTTTGATCTGGTGCGGATCGACTACGACGACTCCGCCATCTACAAGATGATCTCGGCGGGGCAGACGCTCGGCGTCTTCCAGCTGGAAAAGAGCGGGATGCGGCAGGTGCTCCGGCGCCTGAAACCCACCTGTTTCGAGGACCTGATCGCCGTGATCGCGCTCTACCGTCCCGGTCCGATGGATCAGATCGACACTTTCATCCGGCGCAAGCACGGGGAGGAGCCCATCACCTACGAGATCCCCGAACTGGAACAGGTCCTCCAGGTCACCTACGGCTGTATCGTCTATCAGGAGCAGGTGATGCAGATCTTCCGTCTGCTCGCCGACTATTCGCTCGCCCGCGCCGATCTGGTGCGCCGCGCCATCTCGAAAAAGAAAGCGGACGTGCTGGAAAAGGAACGAGCCGACTTCCTCTCCGGGACCGCGCGCCACGGGATCGACCCGGATAAGGCGAAAAAACTCTTCGACGAGATCGCCGCGTTTGCGGACTACGCGTTCAACCGGAACCACGCCGCCGCCTACGCGATGCTGGTCTACCGCACCGCGTACCTGAAAGCCAAGTATCCGCGCGAATATATGGCGGCGCTGATGTCCTCGGTTCTCGGACGTGCGGACAAGCTCGCCGAGTACGCCGCCGAATGTTCCCGGCAGGGCATCCGCGTCCTGCCCCCCGATATCGCGACCGGGGAGACCGGCTTCTCGGTGTCGCGCGACGGCATCCGCTTCGGATTGCTCGCCGTCAAGGGGGTCGGAAAGCAGTTCCTCGACGCCGTGATCGCCGAGCGCGAACGCCGTCCGTTTGCCGATTTTGCCGACTTCATCCGCCGGATGAGCGGACGCGAACTCAACAGGCGGCAGGTCGAGGCGCTGATCAAGTGCGGCGCGCTCGACTGTTTCGGCGAGACCCGCAAGACGCTGATCGCGTCCTGCGAGGACCTGATCGCGGCGGAACAGATGAAAGCGCGCTCGACCCTCTCGGGTCAGATCGATTTCTTCTCGCTCGGCGGGGAGGAGGTCGCGCCGAAGACCGAATACGCGCGCCTGCCCGAATACGAAAAGCGCGAGTTGATCGCGTTCGAGCGCGACGCCATCGGGATGTCGTTTTCGGGCAACGCCCTCGACGACTACTCCGACGACGAGCAGAACACGCCCCACACCTCGCTCTCCGAGTTGCGCCGCGACCCGGAGGAGGACGAGAACGATGCGATCCTCGAAGAGCCGGACGGCAAAACGACCGTGACCGTCGTCGGCGTGATCTCGGATCTGACCGAAAAGGAAACGCGCAACGGCGACAGGATGGCGTTCGTCACGCTCTGTGACCGGACCGGCGAGATCGGCGTGATCGTCTTTCCGAAACTCTACCGTCAGTACGGTCCTGTTTTGCGACCCGAGGCGGGGGTCGCCGTGACCGGCGAGATCGACCCGAGGGACGGAGCGGGGGCGAAGATCCTCGTGCGCTCGGTCCGTCCCCTTCGCAAGAACGGGGAAGTCGCGGAACAAACGCTCTACCTGCGCGTCCCGTCGCTCTCGTCCCCCGAGGCGGAGCGGGCGGTCGCGCTCGTGAAAAGCGCGCCGGGGCCGGTCCGGGTGGTCTTCTACGACCTCTCGAAAAAGACCTACGCGAACTATACGGCAAGCGGGGTCGCCGTCGGCGCGGAGCTGCTTTCCCGCCTGACCGATATTCTCGGAGAGGGCTCGGTCGTTTTGCGGTAAGTCCGGTCGCGTTTTCCTTGACAGACCGGGTTTTCCGTGGTATACTGTATTCTTGGAAAAAACGGGGCGGCGCGTCCCCCGGTCGTTCTCGGCGCGCAAACGAAAGGAAACGGTATGATTTTGTGTAACGTCATCCCCGACGCAGTCCTGTTCATCGGATTATTCCTCGGGGTGGTCATCGGATTTAAAAAAGGGTTCGTCCGCGTCCTCTTTTCGGGGATCTTCAAGCGGATCATCGCCCTGATCTGCGCGATCCTGCTCGCCAAACCAATCGGGCGGCTGATCGGCGAACGGTTCCTCTTCGGCGGGATCGCCGGCTGGATCGAAAAAACGCTTGCGAAAGCGATCGGCGACGAGACCGGCTCGATGACGGGGGAAACGCTGGAGCGTGAACTTCCGCGCGTCGTGCGCTGGATCGTCGATCTGCTCCACATCGACACCGGCGCCATCGCCGAGAACGCCGAGGGAGAGGGCGCGGCGCTGATCCGTGCGGTCTCCGAGAAGATCGCGACCCCGGTCGCCAACGTCTTCGGCGTCGTGATCGCCGCGATCGCGCTCTACTTCCTGTTCCGGATCGCGTTCGGGCTCATCCGCACCATCCTGGACAAGATCATGAACCTGCCGGGTCTTGTGATCGTCAACCGCATCCTCGGCATCGTCGCCGGGTTCACCTTTGCGGTCCTCTTCCTCTGGATTGGTCTTTCGATCTACGCCGCCGTCGGCGCGCACTACGCGTCCGACCCCGGGTTCTTCAGCGGTTTCGACCTGGAAAAGACCCTGGCGGCAAAATATCTGTCGGGCACCCGCCCGCTTGATTTCGTGTTCTCCATCAAATAACGGAGAGAAAAGAGAAAGTACGGGTAATCAATGGAAATGCAAATGTGCGCGAGGTGTAAGAAGCGGCTTGCCGTCGTCTTCATCACCCGCATGGAAAACAATCAGACGGTGAACGAGGGGCTCTGCCTCCGGTGCGCCCGCGAGATCGGGATCAAGCCGGTCAGCGATATGCTGAACCGGATGGGTCTTGACGACGAGGCGATCGAGAAGATGAACTCCGAGATGACCGACGTGGCGGACGCCCTGACCGAAACGACGGGCGACGACGGGGAGGACGGCGGCGCGCCCGCCGTCGATCTGCCGAAGATCTTTCAGAACCTCGGTTTCCCGATGCCGCAGAAAAGAAAGACCGACGAGGGCAATGGCGACGGGAAAGCCAAGCGCGAACCCAAGCGCAAGTTTCTCTCCACCTACTGCCAGAACCTGACCGAACGGGCGGAAAAGGGAAAGATCGACCGCATCGTCGGGCGAGATCGTGAACTTGCCCGCGTGATCCAGATCCTCTGCCGCCGGCAGAAGAACAATCCCTGCCTGATCGGGGAACCCGGGGTCGGTAAGACCGCGATCGCCGAGGCGCTCGCCGTGAAGATCGCGGACGGGGACGTCCCGCTCCGCTTGAAAAACGCGGAGGTGTGGCTGGTCGACCTGACGGCTCTGGTCGCCGGGACGCAGTTCCGCGGGCAGTTCGAGTCGCGCATCCTCGGGCTGATCAACGAGGTCAAGGAGGCGGGGAATATCATCCTCGTCATCGACGAGGTGCACAACATCGCGGGAGCGGGTGACGCGGAGGGCAGTATGAACGCCGCGAACATCCTGAAACCCGCCCTGTCGCGCGGCGAGATCCAGGTGATCGGCGCCACGACGATGAAAGAATACCGCAAGTATATCGAAAAGGACAGCGCGCTTGAGCGCCGGTTCCAGCCCGTCGTCGTCGGGGAACCCTCAGTCGACGACACGGTGAAGATGCTCGGCGCGATCCGCTCCTACTACGAGAACTACCACCATATCACCATCCCCGACGCCGTGCTCGAGGCGGCGGCGCGGCTCTCCGAGCGCTATATCACCGACCGTTTCCTCCCCGATAAGGCGATCGACCTGATCGACGAGGCGGCGGCGCACGTCGCGCTTTCGTCCCCCGCGCTCACAGAGCGTGCCGAGACCGAAAAGGCGCTTGCCGAACTGACCGAAAAGAAGGCGGCGCTCGAGGCAAAGACCTCGGCGGAGACCGAAGAGGGGAAGAACGAGGAACTCTATAAGCAGCTCGCCGACCTGCGCGTTCAGGAACTGCAGCTCAACCAGAAAAAGACCGAACTCGACGCCGCATGTGCGTCGCTGAAGATCACCGAAAACGATCTTGCCGACGTCATCGAGATCTGGACGGGCATCCCCGCCACCGAGATCCGCGAGACCGAGTTCGCGCAGCTCGACCAACTGGAGGCGCGGATCAAGCGCCGCATCGTCGGGCAGGACGAGGCGGTCTCCGCCGTCGTGCGCGCCATCCGAAGAAAACGGGCGGGCGTTTCGGTGCGCCGTTCCCCCGTGTCGATGATCTTCGCGGGTCCGACCGGGGTCGGGAAGACCGAACTCGTCAAGGTGCTTGCCGCCGACCTCTTCAAACAGCCCGATACGCTGATCCGGCTGGATATGTCGGAATATATGGAAAAACACTCGGTCTCGCGCATCATCGGCGCGCCTCCGGGATACGTCGGGTTCGACGAGGCGGGGCAACTCACCGAAAAGATCCGGCGCCGCCCCTATTCGGTCGTGCTGTTCGACGAGATCGAAAAGGCGCATCCCGACGTCCTGAACGTCCTGCTCCAGATCCTCGACGACGGGCGAGTGACCGACGCGACCGGACGCACTGTCAATTTCGAGAATACCGTCATCGTGATGACGACCAACGCCGGTTCGGACAAGAGTTCGTCGGTGGTCGGGTTCTCCGAGAGCGCCGACGCGCAGGGGAAGACCAAGACCGAAAACGCCCTGTCGACCTTCCTGCGCCCCGAGTTTCTGAACCGGGTCGACGAGATCGTCACGTTCCGCTCGCTGGATAAGACCGATTTCGTTTCGATCGCGTCGATCATGCTGAATGATCTCAAAGACGTGCTCGATAAAAAAGGCATCCGCCTGACCTGGGACGACGCGGTGCCGGGACGGATCGCGGAAAACTCGTTCTCGCTGAAATTCGGCGCGCGGAATATGCGCCGCTATATCGAGACCGAGGTCGAGGACCCCATCGCGAACGAGGTCATCGCCAACTACGCCCGCGGCGTGGCGGGCGTCCACCTCTCGGATAAAGACGGAAAGATCGCGGTCAGCGCGATCTGACGATACAAGGAGTGAAAAAAGGCAAAATGGCAGAAGAATGCACCCACGATTGTTCCACCTGCAAGGCGGATTGCTCTTCGCGGCAGGCGATCGAAAAGGAAAAACAGAACGAGGGCAGTAACGTCCGCCGCGTGATCGGCGTGGTCAGCGGAAAAGGCGGAGTGGGGAAGTCGCTCGTCACGAGCGCCCTCGCCACCGTCCTGCGCCGCCGCGATTACCGCACGGCGATCCTGGACGCCGACGTGACGGGCCCCTCCATCCCCCGCGCGTTCGGGCTCAAGCCCGGCACGGTCAACGGCTGCGAGGGCGGGATGCTCCCGCCGCGGAGCAAGACTGGGATCGAGATCATGTCGCTCAACCTCCTGGTCGGCGACGAGACCGAACCGGTGGTCTGGCGCGGACCCGTGATCGCGGGCGCGGTCAAACAGTTCTGGACCGACGTGGTCTGGGGCGACGTGGACTATATGTTCGTCGATATGCCCCCGGGAACCGGGGACGTCCCGCTGACCGTCTTTCAGAGCTTGCCGGTCGACGGGATCATCGTCGTTTCCAGCCCGCAGGAGTTGGTCTCGATGATCGTCGAAAAGGCGATCCGGATGGCGGATCTGATGAAGATCCCGGTGTTGGGACTTATCGAGAATTACAGTTTCGTCAAATGCCCCGACTGCGGGAAAGAGATCCGCATTTTCGGGGAAAGCAAGATCGGTGAAACCGCGAAACGGCACGGCGTGCCGCTGCTTGCCCGGCTTCCGATCGACCCCGAGTTCGCGCGTCTTTCCGACAGCGGACAGATCGAGCTGCTTTCGTCCGACGTTTTCGACGCCGCGGCGGACGAGATCGAGCGCGCGCTGCCCCTCTCAAACCAATAAAAACAGACCTGTTTCCGGCGGGGGATGACCCCGCCGGAAACTTTGATAATTTTTTCTCAATTTCATAGAAATCCTATTGACAAAAACCGACCTATACTATATAATATTTGATTGAATGCGGAAATGCGTTTCCGTCTATTTCACAATACAAACAGGAGGGGCAAAAATGGCTCGTTTAAGCGAAGCGGCGGTCAAACAGATCAAAGAGATCTGCGACAGATATCAGGATGAAAACACGCCGCTTATGATGATCCTCAGCGACATTCAGAACGAATACGGCTACATTCCGCTGGAGGTACAGGAGGTCGTTTCCGAGAAGACCGGGATCCCCGTCGCCGAGATCTACGGCGTCGTGACCTTCTACTCCTTCTTCTCCCTGAAACCGAAAGGGAAGTACGTCATCGGCTGCTGCCTCGGCACCGCGTGCTACGTCAAGGGCGCGCAGCTGATCGTGGACAAGTTCTCCGAACTCCTCGGCATCAAGCCGGGCGAGACGACCGAGGACGGTCTCTTCACGCTCGACGCGCTCCGTTGCATCGGCGCGTGCAGCATCGCTCCCGCCGTTTCGATCAACGGCAGAGTGTTCCCGAAGATGACGCCCGACAGCGTCGTCAAGATCGTTGAAGATTACAGAGCGGGGGTGTACGCCTGATGATTAAAAATCTTGAACAACTCGAAAAGTACTCCAAGGAGTGTACCAGCTGCCTGGAGGCGAAACTCAAGGGCGAGGACGGCAAACGTCACGTCGTCGTCTGCGGCGATACCGGGTGCCTTGCTTCGCACTCCGGCGAGATCATCGAAAAGTTTGAGAAGGTGATCGCGGAAAAGAAACTCGGGGACAAGGTGACGGTCAACCGCGTCGCCTGCTTCGGTTACTGCTCGCAGGGTCCCTTCGTCAAGATCTATCCCGAAGAGACGACCTATCGCGCCGTCAAGGTCGAGGACGTCGACGAGATCGTCGAGAGCGACCTGATCGGCGGCAAGATCGTCGAGCGTCTGCTCTACGTGGACGAGAAGACCGGGAAGAAAGTCGTCAAGCAGGACGACATCCCCTACTATGAGAAACAGGTGCATATCGCCCTTCACGGGTGCGGCAGTCTGAACCCCGAGAAGATCGAAGAGGCGTTCGGCGAGGGCGCGTTCAAGGGTCTGGCGCGGGCTCTCACGATGGACCGTCAGGCGGTCATCGACGAGATCCTGAAATCCGGGCTTCGCGGGCGCGGCGGCGGCGGCTTCCCGACCGGGAAGAAGTGGCAGTTCGCCTACGCTCAGCCCGAGGGCGCCAAGTACGTCGTCTGCAACGGCGACGAGGGCGACCCCGGAGCGTTCATGGACCGTGCGATCCTTGAGGCAAACGCCCTGAAGGTCATCGAGGGTATGATGATCGCCGGCTACGCCATCGGCGCGCAGAACGGTTATTTCTACATCCGTGCGGAGTACCCCGTCGCGGTCGCCCGTCTGAAACTGGCGATCAAGCAGGCGGAGGAACTCGGTCTGCTGGGCGATAACATCCTCGGCACGAACTTCAGCTTCCGTTGCCACATCCGTCTCGGCGCCGGCGCGTTCGTCTGCGGCGAGGAAACGGCTCTCTTGAACTCCATCCAGGGACAGCGCGGTATGCCGCGTCCCCGTCCTCCGTTCCCGGCGGTCAAGGGTCTGTGGGACAGCCCCACGATCGTCAACAACGTCGAGACGCTGGCTTGCGTCCCGTACATCCTCCGCGAGGGGTACGAGAAGTTCGCCGCGAACGGCACCGAGAGAAGCAAGGGCACCAAGGTCTTCGCCCTCGGCGGTAAGGTCAACAACGTCGGTCTTGTCGAGATCCCGATGGGTACGACCCTCCGCGAGCTGATCTTCGATATCGGCGGCGGCGTTCCGAACGGAAAGAAGTTCAAGGCGATCCAGACCGGCGGTCCTTCGGGCGGATGCCTGACCGAGGCCGACCTCGACGCCGAGATCGACTTTGACAACCTGGTCGCCCGCGGCTCGATGATGGGCTCCGGCGGCGCGATCGTGATGGACGAAGACAACTGTATGGTCGACGTCGCGAAGTTCTATATGGAATTCATCTGCGACGAGTCCTGCGGTAAGTGTTCTCCCTGCCGGATCGGTACCAAGCGGATGCTGGAGACCCTGACCAAGATCACCGAAGGCAAGGCGACGATGGAGGACCTCGACAAACTCGAGGAACTCGCCGCCCACATCAAGGCGAACTCGCTGTGCGCCCTCGGTCAGACCGCTCCGAACCCGATCCTCTCGACGCTCAAAGCGTTCAAGAACGAGTACATCGCCCATATCGTGGACAAGAAGTGCCCCGCGCACGTCTGCAAAGCGCTGATGCAGTACGTGATCGACAAAGAGAAGTGCGCCGGCTGCGGCCTCTGCGAGAAGCAGTGCCCGGTCTCCGCGATCTCGAAGACCGATTACGTCGCTCCGGGTCGCAAACTCCCGGCTCGCGTGATCGATCCCGCCAAGTGCGTGAAGTGCGGTCTCTGCATGGCGTCCTGCAAGTTCCAGGCGATTTCCAAGAAGTAAGGGAGGGTGCGATCAATGGCAATGGTAAATATCAAAATCGAGGGTGTGCCGTATCAAGTCGAGGCGGGCATCACCATTCTCGAAGCGGCGAAACGCTGCGGATACGAGATCCCGACGCTTTGCGCGTTCAATAACGGCGAATGCTCCCGCGCTTCCTGCCGCGTCTGCCTCGTTGAGGCGACCGGGGCAAGAGGTCTTGTCGCGTCGTGCGTGTACCCCGTTGCGGAGGGCATGGAGATCAGGATTTCCAGCCCGAAGGCGGTCGCCGCGCGTCGTGCGTCGGTCGAACTCATCCTTTCCAACCACAACCGCAACTGCCAGGAGTGCGACAAGAACGAGAAGTGCGAACTCCTCCACGTCGCTCGCGTGACCGGAGCGCGCGAGGGCATCTACGAGGGCGAACAGACCCCCGTGACCCTCGACCGTCTGACCCCGACCATCACCCGCGACACCAGCAAATGTATCCTCTGCGGCCGCTGCGTCGAGCGCTGCAAATCCGCTCACGGCATCGGTATCCTCGGATTTGAGAACCGCGGGTTCAAGACCATCGTGGCTCCCGCCGAGAACCGCAGCTTCATCAACTCGCCCTGCATCATGTGCGGTCAGTGCATCAACGTTTGCCCGACCGGCGCTCTGATGGAGGCGTCCGAGATCGATCGCGTCGACGCGGCGATGGCTGCCGGCAAGTACGTGATCGTGCAGACCGCGCCCGCCGTCCGTGCGGCTCTGGGCGAGGAGTTCGGCATGAAGATCGGCACCCCCGTCACCGGGAAGATGGTCGCCGCTCTCCGCCGCCTCGGCTTCCAGAAGGTCTTTGACACCAACTTTGCCGCCGACCTTACCATTATGGAAGAGGCGACCGAGCTGCTGAACAGAGTGAAGACCAACGGCGTTCTGCCGATGATCACCTCCTGCTCGCCCGGATGGATCAACTTTGCCGAGTATTTCTATCCCGATCAGCTCAGCCACCTGTCCACCTGCAAATCTCCTCACGAGATGTTCGGCGCGATCCTCAAATCGTTCTACGCCGAGAAGATCGGCGTGGACCCCAAGGATATGTTCGTCGTTTCGATCATGCCCTGCTCGTGCAAGAAGTACGAGAAGGGAAGACCCGAGATGGAGTGCAACGGTCTGCGCGACGTCGACGCCGTTCTGACCACGAGAGAACTCGGCAGAATGATCAAGCGCGCGGGTATCCGGTTCGACCGTCTGCCCGACGAGGACTACGATGAGGACATCGTGCACGATTACACCGGCGCCGGCGTCATCTTCGGCGTCACCGGCGGCGTTATGGAGGCGGCGCTCCGCACCGCTTACTTCGTCCTGACCGGCAAAGAGCGCGAGGGCATCATCTTCAAGGAAGTCCGCGGCTTCGAGCAGATCCGCGAGGCGGAGTTCGATCTTGCCGGTATCAAGGTCAAGGTCGCCGTCACCAGCGGTATGAAGGGCGCGAAGATCCTTCTGGATCAGATCCGCGCGGGCAAGTCGCCCTACACCTTCATCGAGATCATGGGATGCCCCGGCGGCTGTATCAACGGCGGCGGTCAGCCCTACGTCCGCGAGGCGTTCCTCCCGAACGAGGACGCGGATATTATGGAGACCTACAAGCAGAAGAGAGCCAACGCCCTCTACACCGAGGACGAGCGGCAGACCCTGCGTCAGTCTCACAACAACCCGCAGCTCAAGGCGCTCTACGACGAGTTCCTCGGCGAGCCCAACTCGCACAAGGCGCACGAACTGCTCCACACGCACTACAACCCCAACCGTCAGCGGTTCGACGACTAAAAGCGAAAACGCCCGTTCCCATTTCGGGAACGGGCGTTTTCAATGAAGTCGCTCGCT
>CAMJCC010000011.1 GCA_946404035.1 uncultured Clostridia bacterium
TTCTTCGACTACGTCGAGGCGGGCAACTGGACCTGGGACGCGCTCGGTAAACTGTGCGAAGCGGTCCACGAGGACAACGGCAACGATCAGGCGGACTTTGAAGATCCCGTGCTGGGGATCGTCGCTCCGACCTGGAGCGGTATGTCCTCCTCGCTGATCATCTACTCGGCGGGCGAGACCCTGATCGAGCTCACCGAAAAGGACGGCAAGCAGTGGATCACCTACCCGACGTCCTCCGACGCGCTGGGCGGCATCTTCGACGCCGTTTCGGGCGTGTTCAAGGGCAACGGCGCTTTCGCCGCCGGACAGGATATCCCGGTCGCCGACCACTATCAGAAGTTTGCGAGAAACGAACTGCTGTTCGCGGACCCCTCGCTGCTCGGTACGCTTGAGGACGACGTCTTCCAGCAGATGACGTCGCTCTACTCGGTCGTTCCGCTGCCGAAGGTCAGCGCAGACAAGAACTATAATACGGTTATCCACAACACCGCCGACGTCGGCGCGATCAACGTCCACACCGGCAACGACAAGACCAAGGTGATCACGGCGTTCTACGAGTTCGTCACCGAGCGCTCCGCGGAGATCCGCGAAGAGTTCCTTGAGATCGTGACCAAGTACAAGACCACGGTCTACAACCAGGGTACCGACCGTCTGCTCGACCTGATCTACGACAGCGTCATCACCGCCCGCGACAAGGCGCTGGACGACGCCGTCGACTGCAACGGCGGCCGTGCTTACCGCTTCCACGATATGATGAAGAACGGCGGATACGAGCGCGACTCCAGCTACGTGGTGAGCGAGTATACGTCCTGCATCGAAAGCAAACAGACCATCGTCGACGAGATCCTCGATATCTGGTACAAACTTCCGACCTACACACCCGAGGAGTGATCGGTCCCCGATCGGCTTCTCTGCACCGGCGCGCCGCCCGAACGGGCGGCGCGCCTCTTCTTTGTCGATCTTAACTAAAAATCCGCGCGTTTTTTGGTACAAACGACGAAACGCCGACGCCGCCCGCAAAAAAGCGGCGCGCGAGCCGAAAATCCCCTGCGGGACGGGCTTTTCTTACCCTTTTGTTGCACGGGAGGGCTGCAAGAAAAGACGGTTCTTGCCGCTCGGGGGACTTTTTGCTTCTTTTTCGGACCGCATCTCTCGGCAAGTTGAACAAACTTTGCCTCTCATTTTGGGCGAAACGCCGAAACTCCGCTCTTTTGGCGCGAACTCTTGCAAAAAGCGAAGTTTTCCTATATAATCAAAACTGAACGGATGCCGTTTCCGGCATACTTAAAAGGAGGAACAATATGAGAAAGATCACGACAGTCATCGCCCTGATCCTTTGCCTTTCTTTCTGCGTCGCGGCGTTTGCGGCGTGCGGGAAAGACAAGAAACCGGCGAAAACCGATCCCCCGGTGAGCACCACCACCGTCGTCACCACCGACCGGTGGGACGTGGACGGCCCTGCGATCGCGGCGGCGCTCTCGGAGGAGGAAAAGACCTTTAAGATCGAGGTCGCCGAGTTCAACGAGGTCGAAAAGGCGTCGAAGAACAAGATGTACCTGGTCGGTCCCGACGACGAGGAGCTCGAGGAGGGCGACGTGTCCACCATCGAGCAGATGGTCTACGACCGCAACAAAGCCGCAAAGCAGCTGCTTGGCACGACGATCGAGTACGAGTATTGGAACTACAGCCAATCCGGCTGGAACAAGGCGCAGAAGCAGATCAATACGGTCGTGTCTTCGGAAACCGACGGCGCGCCGGATCTGTTCGTCAATCAGATCTACGACCTGAACAAGGTGATGCTGACCCTGGGCGCGTTCCAGGACGTCTGGTCGATCCCCGGCTCGTACTTTGATTTCAAGGCCGCGGGCTGGATGGACGACTGGATGCAGAGTTTGTCCTTTACCGGCGACCGCGCCTACGTTCTGGCGGGCGACTACTTCGTCGACGTTCTGCGTTCGATGGGCGTTATGCCGTTCAACGCGACGCTGATGGACGAGACCGCGTCGAAACTGGCGCCGGCGCTCTTCGAGGGCGGGCTGTCCGACGGCGAGACCATGTCGCAGCGCTTCTTCGACTACGTCGAGGCGGGCAACTGGACCTGGGACGCTCTCGGCAAACTGTGCGAGGCGGTCTTTGACGACAAGAACGGTGACGATCAGGCGGATATGGGCGACGTGCTCGGCACCATCGCCGACTGCTACGGCGGCGTGAACACGGCGGTCTTCATCTACTCCTGCGGCGAAGAACTGATCGACCGCAGACCGAACGCGGAAAAGGGCGGCAAGATGTGGGCGTACTACCCCTCCGACCCCTCCTCGATCGGCGACATCTTCGATAAGGTCGCGTCCGTGTTCAACGGCACCGGCGCGCTGGCGACGACCGGCGTGGTGGCGGACACCGAAAACGGGCTCGCCTCTCACCGGATCAAGTTTGCGAAGAACGAGATCCTGTTCCTCGGGTACGCCCTGCTCGGCGACCTGGAGGACGACACCTTCCAGCAGATGCAGTCGCTCTATTCGGTCGTTCCGCTGCCGAAAGTGAACGCCGAAAAGCAGTACAACACGTTCGTGACCGACACCGCCGACGCCGGCGCGATCAACGTCCATTCCACCAAGGCGCGCGCGATCTCGGCGTACCTGCAGTACTGCACCGAGCATTCCGCGGAGATCCGCGAAGAGTTCCTTGAGATCGTGACCAAGTACAAGACCACGGTCTACAACCAGGGGACCGACCGTATGCTCGACCTGATCTACGACAGCATCCTGTACGGCGGCGCCAAGGTCATCGACGGCGCGGTCAAGGACGACGGCGGCGGGAAGAGATGGTACGACTATATGAAAGACGGCAAGTGCGTCGTCACCTCCGCCGACTTCATCAGCGAATTCAACTCGTGCGTCGAAGCGAAGCAGACGACGCTGGACGAGGTCCTTGACAAGTGGTACAAACTGCCGAAAGTGGAAGCGACGGAAGAATAAGTCACGGGATCCCGGTCGATCAAAAAAACCGTGCGCGGCGGATCGATCCGCCGCGCACGGCGTTGCTTTTTTCGGAACCGACGGACAAACCGGCAAATACCGCCAAGGGTGGGAGGAACGACCGATGAAGTTGACTTTTCTCGGGACCAGCCACGGGATCACCGAAAAGAACGCATTTTGCTCCTCGACCCTCGTCACGGTCGGCGGGGCGCAGTACCTCGTCGACGTGGGGGCGCCGGTGGACACGCTGCTCCTAAATCGCGATATCCCGTTCCGCGATCTGCGCGGGGCGTTCATCACGCACCCGCACCAGGACCACTACGTCGGGTTGGCGCAGCTGACCTATACGGTGGAGGATTTCGGATGTTTTGCGGACGTGGCGTTCCCGGTGTATGCCCCGGAGGGGATCGACTTTTCGGCGCTGAACGTCTTTCTGTGGGGGGACCCGCGCGGGCACGACCGCTACCGGGTCGAAAACCCGCCCGAGCGCCGGATCCGGTTCCGGGTCTATCCCGACGCCGATCCCGCGGGCTCCCCGATCTTTGACGACGGGACGCTCCGGGTAACGGCGTACCCCGTCCGGCACATCCCGCACAGCCACGCGTTTCTTTTGGAAGCGGAGGGCAAGCGGGTCGTGTTTACCGGCGACCTGCTGCGCGACCTGTCGGACTATCCGCGCGTGATCACAGACCCCGGAAAGGAGCCGCTGGACCTGGTCGTCACCGAGGCGGCGCACGTCCGGCTGGACGACCCCGACACTCCCGCCATCCTCGGACGGAGCAGGACGAAGACCCTGGTCATCTCGCACCGCGCCCCCGGACGCAACCCGCTCTCCCTTGTGGAGGCGCTGGCGGAGCGGATCAAACCGATCGAGGTCGTCGCGGCGCACGACGGAATGATCGTAGAGATTTGAGGGGTACGCGCGCTTTCTTGTAAGAAAGCGCGGCAAAGAACTTCAAAAAATGAATATATAGCAAAACGGCGTTGCGACGCCGTTTTGCGGTTCTATAGACGGAACGGAGAGGGAAATCCCGCCGTTCCGTTTTTTCGTTGTGCCGGATAACCTGCCAACGCACGGCAAAGCGTACCGTGAAAGCCGCGTTTTTGAAACCGCGGAACAATGAGGAACGAATTGTTCCGCTGACTTCATTATTTGATGAAGTTCTTTGCCCGACTTTCTTTCAAGAAAGTCGGCGTATTCCCCTACGGTCTTTTGGGGCGGGCATTACAGAACAGCGCGACGAGATAGCCGAAGCAGAGCGCCGCGGCGGTGCCGCCCGAGGCGGCGGAGAGCCCGCCGGTGAGCGCGCCGAGCAGCCCCGTTTCCGACACGGCTTCGCGCACGCCGCGCGCGACGTTCCCGCCGAACCCGATCAGGGGGACGGTGATCCCGCACCCGGCAAAATCGGCAAGCGGCTCGAACAGCCCGACGGCGCCGAGCGCGACCCCGAGCACGACGTAGATCACGAGGATCCGCGCCGGGGTCAGTTTGGTCAGGTCGATCAGCAACTGCGCGAACAGACAGACCAGCCCGCCGACAAGAAACGCGAACAGATAATCGAGCGGCGCACCGAGCATCACGGTTTCCCTCCTTCCAACACGATCAGCGGCGCGATCCCGAGGACGGTCCCGCCCTGCAGCAGATTGGACGGGCTCATCAGCGCCCCGGTCGCCAAAAACAGGATCCGGCGCAGCTCTCCGCGCTCCAACGCGGGCAAAAACAGGGAAGCCAACACCGACGCGCTGCATCCGCAGCCCGAACCCCCGGCGTGCACGTCGGTTTTCAAGGGATCGAACAGGAGCACCCCGCAGTCCCGGTGCCGCCCGAGCAGGTCAAGCCCGTTCTCGCGGAGGAGTTCCGAGAGCAGCGCCGAGCCCTCGGTCCCGAGATCCCCGGTCACGATGCGGTCGTAGTCCGCGGGGTTTTCGTCGGGAGAAGCAAAGAAGCGCAACAGCGTGTCCGCCGCCGCCGGCGCCATCGCCGCGCCCATATTCGCGCCGTCGGTCACCCCGCTGTCGATCGCCCGCCCGACAAGGCACGCCGAGATCCGGGGCGAGGGTGCTTTGACGAAGGGTTCGCTTGACCTGGCAAGCAGGAACGCGCCGCCCGCCGTCGCGGTCCATTGTGCCGTCGGCGGCCGTTGCCCGCCGTACTCCAGGGGCAGCCGGAACTGCCGCTCCGCCGCCGCGTTGTGCGAGGTGGTCACCACGGCGGCGCGCACCGTTTCGCGCGAAGCGAGAAGCGAAAGGGAGGCGAGCAGCAGTCCCTCGCAGGAGGTCGAACACGCGCCGTACAGCCCGCAGAACGGGATGCCCATCGAGCCGCACCCGGCGGACGAGGCGACGCATTGGTTCTGGAGGTCCCCGGCGAAGAGCAGGTCGATCTCGTCCTGGCTCTCCCCGGCGCGCGAGAGCGCCAGGTTCAGAACGGTCCTGGAGAGCGCCTCCTCGCTCCTCTCCCAGGTGTCGGCGCCGAAGCGGTCGGTTTGGTCGTGAAAATCAAAGAGCGCGCCCAGCGGTCCGTCGTGTTCGGTCCCCCCGACGGCGGAGGCGCGGGCGTAGATCGCAACGGGGGACGGGAAACGGATGATCGTCTTCATAAGGCATCCTCACAGGAAGAGTTGCACGAGGTAAAAGACCACGCCGTAGAGCGCCCCGGAGAGGGTCGCGTAGAGCAGCACGGGCCCCGCCACAGTGAAGATCTTAGCACCCACCCCCATGACCAGTCCCTCGCTCTTGTTATCGAGGGCGGGGGCGACCACGGCGTTGGCGAACCCGGTCACCGGGACCAGCGTTCCGGCGCCCGCCACTCGCGCGATCGCGTCGAAGACCCCGATCCCGGTCAAGACGGCGGAGAGGAAGATCAGGGTCACGGCGACCAGCGTCCCCGCGTCGGCGTCGGATAGCCCCGTCAAGAGGTAGAGCGCGCGGAGGAGTTGTCCGAGGGCGCAGATCCCGCCCCCGACGGTGAATGCGAAAAAGCAGTTTTTCAGCAGCGGCGAGCGCGCTTCGCGCTCCTTTACCCGGTCGAGATACCGGCGGCGGTCAAAATGCATACGGCGTTCTCCCGTCTTGTCGTTTGCGGTCATTGTGCCCGCACGGGCGGCGTCTTATGCGCGAAAAACGCAAAAGATACGGTTTTTTCAAGGAAGTCTTGACAAGCAAATCAGAGCACAGTATAATATATATTCGGTAAAATATGTAGTACCGGAGAGGATCCGGGGAAGGACGCAAAAACAAATGGAATGGACGTCGCTTAACGACCTTAGAGAAAAGTACCTCTCGTTCTTCGAGAGCAAGGGGCATCTTCGTCTCCCGAGCTTCCCGCTCGTACCGAACGGGGACAAATCGCTGCTGCTCATCAACTCGGGCATGGCGCCGATGAAAAAATACTTTACCGGCGAGGAGGAGCCCCCGAGACGGCGGGTCACCACCTGCCAGAAGTGCATCCGCACGCCCGACCTCGAGCGGGTCGGACACACCGCGCGGCACGGCACGTTTTTCGAGATGCTGGGGAACTTTTCGTTCGGGGATTACTTCAAACGCGAGGCAATTCCGTGGGCGTGGGAGTTTCTGACCTCGCCCGACTGGCTCGCCATCCCCGAAAACCTGCTCTGGCCGTCGGTGTACGAGGGCGACGACGAGGCGTTCGAGCTCTGGAACAAGGTGATCGGCATCCCCGCCGAGCGCATCACAAAACTCGGCAAAGCCGACAACTTCTGGGAACACGGCTCGGGTCCCTGCGGTCCCTGCTCCGAGATCTATTTCGACCGCGGCGAAAAATACGGCTGCGGTTCTCCCGACTGCCGTCCCGGCTGCGACTGCGACCGGTATATGGAGATCTGGAACAACGTCTTCTCCCAGTTCAATAACGACGGCAACGGCAACTATACCGAACTGAAACAGAAGAACATCGATACCGGCATGGGGCTGGAGCGGCTCGCCTGCGTGATGCAGGGCGTGGACAATATGTTCGAGGTCGACACCAACCGCCGGATCCTTGACGCCGTGTGCGAAGCGGCGGGCAAGACCTACGGCAAGGATCGGGCGAACGACGTGTCCATCCGGGTCTGCACCGACCACATCAAGTCCGCGATGTTCATGATCGCCGATGGGGTCATCCCGTCCAACGAGGGGCGCGGCTACGTGCTTCGCCGGATCATCCGGCGCGCCTGCCGGCACGGCAAACTGCTGGGGATCGACCGGCCGTTCCTCGTCGGGCTGTGCCGCGTCGCGATGCAGGAGAACGAGGGGGCGTACCCCGAACTTGCGACCAAGCGCGACTATATCCTGAAAGTTTTGTCCATCGAGGAGGAGCGTTTCGACGCGACGATCGACGCCGGGACCGCGATGCTCTCGCGGCTTGCCGACGAGGCGGCGGCGGGGAACAAGACCGTGTCGGGCGAGGACGCGTTCAAACTCTACGACACCTACGGCTTCCCGATCGACCTGACCCGCGAGATCCTCTCGGAAAAGGGGCTCTCGCTCGACGAGGAGACCTTCCGCCGGCTGATGGGCGAACAGCGCGAGCGCGCCCGCGCCGCGAGAGGGAATATCGGCGGCTGGTCCGAGGGATCGAAAAACCTGCTTGCCAAACTGGACAAGACCGAGTTCCTCGGTTACGATAAGACCGAATGCGAGGCGAAAGTGATCGCCGTCATCGCGGAGGACGAACTGGTCGAAACGGCGTCGGAGGGCGAGGTCTCGGTGATCTTTGACCGCACCGTCTTCTACGGAGAGGGCGGCGGACAGGTCGGGGATACCGGTTCTCTTACCACCAAGGGCGGCGCGACGCTCGCCGTCACCGACACCAAGAAGAGCGACGGGGTGTATATCCACCTGGTCACGGTCTCGGACGGGTCGGTCTCGGTCGGGGACACCGTCGCCCTGAAGATCGACGCCGCGCGCCGCGACGCGATCCGCCGCAACCACTCGGCGTGCCACCTGCTCCAGGGGGCGCTCCGTCGGGTGCTCGGCGCGCACGTCGAACAGGCGGGGTCCTACGTCGACGAGCACCGCTGTCGCTTCGACTTCTCGCATTTCGCCGCGATGACCCCCGACGAATTGGCAAAGGTCGAGCGGCAGGTCAACGAGGCGATCCTCTCGGATATCCCGGTCGAAACGCAGCTGACCGACATGGAGAGCGCGAAGAAATCGGGCGCGATGGCGCTTTTCGGGGAGAAGTACGGCAAGGTCGTCCGGATGGTGAAGATGGGCGACGCCTCGACCGAACTCTGCGGCGGTACGCACGTATCGTCCACCGGACGGATCGGGCTGTTCCGCATCACGTCGGAGACCTCGGTCGCCGCCGGCGTTCGCCGGATCGAGGCGGTCACCGGGTTCGGCGTGCTCTCGCTGCTCTCCGAGCGCGAGGAACTGATCCGCGAAACGGCAAAGGAACTGAAAGCCGTCAACCTGCTCGATATCACGCGCCGCGCCGCGCAGATCGGGGACGAACTGAAACAGACGAAGCGCGCGCTCGAAGCCGCCGAAGCGAAACTGGCGACGGCGGACCTCGATAAACTGCTCGAGGGCGTGAAGACGGTCGGCGCCTACAAGCTCCTGACCGCGAAGCTCCAGATGAAACCCGACGCGGTGCGCACGCTCTGCGACACGCTGAAGGACAAGCGCCCCGATATCGTCGCGGTGTTCGCCGCCGTGTCCGACGGCAAACTCAACTTCGTCGCCGCCTGCGGTCCCGACGCCGTGAAAGCCGGGGCGCACGCCGGAAAGATCCTTTCGACCATCAGCGCCATCGCCGGCGGTAAGGGCGGAGGAAGACCCGACAGCGCGATGAGCGGCGGACGGGATCTGGACAAGATCGACGACGCGCTTGCCGCCGTTGAAACCCTCCTTTAAGGACTGCCGCATTTAGCGCAGAACGGAAAGCACGATCAATGTTCGGAAAAAACAGATCGTTTCTTTTCAGTTTGACGTTTTAAGGTGAAAATCCTTCGGTTTTTTTCGTTTTAATTCAAGTGCTTTCCTATCCCCGTTCTCGCCCTCTCGCGGTATGGTATACGGCTTCGGAGCGAGAACGGGTATTCTGCATCTAAATCCAACAGTCCCTGTTTAAAAAACAACCGTCACCGCTTGCTTTGCGAAGCGGCGTTTGAAAGTAACCGGAGCCGAAAGGACGTTTAGGAGATGAACGAGCAAAAACCCCCCGTGGCGCGCGACAACGCCATAACGGGGGAAAAACGGCCGATTTTGCCGATCCGGTTCTTTCTGCCCCGGTATATGGTGCCGGATAGCAAGAAACTGGGCAACGATTTCGGCACCAAAGAGATCTACCGCATTTTCCTCCTGCTTGCGTGGCCGGCGCTCGCGGAGCAGGTACTGACCGGGATCATCAACTTCGTCGATACGCTGATGGTCAGCGCGGTCTCGGAGACCGCGGTCCCGGCGATCGGTCTGACCATTCAGCCGCGCATGATCTTTCAGGTGGTTCTGGTGGCGATCGCTACGGCGGTCACCGCCGTGGTCGCCAGACGGCGCGGGCAGGGCGACCGCGAGGGGGCGAACCGGGTGCTCGGGGCGATGCTCCCGATCGTGGTCGGGATGGCGGTGGTCTTCTTCGTGGTGTCGTGGTTTTTCGCCACGCCGATATTGGAGTTCATCGGCGCGAAAGAGGATACGATCGACGACGCGACGAACTATTACCGGATCACGATGTTCGGGCTGATCTTCCTCGGCGTATCGCTCACCCTGAACGGCGCGCAGCGCGGGAGCGGGAATACCCGGATCGCGATGATCACGACCGCGACGGCAAACCTCGTCAACTGCCTGTTCAACGCCCTGCTCATCCACGGGCTGTGGATCTTTCCGCGGCTGGAAGTCACCGGCGCCGCGATCGCGACCGTGATCGGGCAGTTCGTCGCGATGGTCATCAGCATCGCGTCGGTGCGGCGGAAGAACGGGTATCTGTTCTTGAAGTTGTCGCTGCTGTTCAAGATCGAGCGCAGCGTGGTCGCCCCGGTCTTCTTCGTGATGAGCGGCGCGTTGTTTGAACAGCTGTTCCTGCGGATTGGGTTCTTCGCCTTTGCCAAACAGGTCGCGGGGCTCGGGACGATGGATTTCGCGGCACATCAGGACTGTATGACCATTCTGAACCTGTCGTTTACCGTCGGGGACGGGCTGGCGATCGCGTCGTCGGCGCTGGTCGGGCAAAGTCTCGGGATGAAAAGGCCGGATCGCGCGCTGGTCTTCGGTAAGGTGGCGCAACGGATCGGGCTGGGGTTCGCCGTCGTGCTCGGGACGCTGTTCTCGGTGTTCCGGCACCAGATCATCGATTGGTTCACGAACGACCCCGGCGTACTGGAAAAGGGCGCCAATATCATGCTCCTGATCGCCGTCATCCTGCTCTTCCAGATCCAGCAGGTCATGTTCGGCGGGACCCTCCGCGGCGCGGGCGATACCCGGTTTATGGCGGTCGTGTCCCTGCTCACCATCGGCACCCTCCGTCCCGGGCTCACCTTCGTTTTGATGCGCTTTACCTCCCTCGGCCTCTACGGCGCGTGGATCGCCGTGCTGACCGACCAGATCATCCGCGCGTTCTTTGCGGGGATACGGTTCTATCGCGGCAAGTGGGCAAAGATTGAGTTATGACACGCGGATGCGGCACAGACCGGAAAACAAAAATGGGGCGAATAACAGTCAGTTAATGCTTTGTTCTTCGTGGTTGTTCCGACTTTTTCTAAACGCATAATAAGGTTGAAAAGCGCCCGTTTCGGGCGCTTTTCCTCTTTTTATTTTTTTTGTTTTCCTCTTGCCGTTCTCTCCCTCTCGACGTATGTTTATACGCCTTCGGGTCGAGAACGACAATTCTGCACTCGCCTGCGCGCGTCATCGGCAGTACGCTGGCGCGGGAGAAGAAACAGAACACTTATTTGTTAAGCCATTTCCCCGTTGACAAATCAACAAAATCAGAGAGGCAAATCTTTGCTCGAAAATCTTCTCCATATTCTCCGGCAAGTGTTTGCTCGTCGAGTTTGAAGGAAATATTATAGAGTTTCCCTGCGGCTGTTTTCCTTATGAGATTGTTTTCCAAAAAGAACGCAATGACCCGCTTGTGGGCTTCTATATCGTCAAAATGAATGTAGAAGCAAATAACACCTTGCGGAAACCCAGTTTCTTCAATATCGGTGTGTTTGCAAGTTGTGACTATGTGATTATCAATGGCTTTACAGCACAAGTCGCGGGCGAAAGCAACATCTTTCGCTTCAAAGAAATACATCCATTTTCCGCTTTTGTGAATATCAAGTGTTTTTCCCGCTTTCGTTTCGTGATAACGGATCCATCCTGGGGTTTTCTCGATTACCATTTGTGCACTCCTTTACATTTTGTTTTTTTACAAATGAAAACGAAACAATTAAAGCTGCGTTTTTGAAACCGCGCAACGAGGTACGAGTTGCGCTAACTTCAATATTCATTGAAGTTCTTTGCCCCGCTTTCTTACAAGAAAGCGGGCGTTCTCCCTCGTCCCCTCGTCCTCTCACAGCCCCGAGAGCAGGTCGGGCTTCGGCGGGGCGAGGTTGGTGACGGGGACGCCGAGCGAGGCGGCGTAGCGGACGGTATAGGCGGTGCCGCCGGCCTCTTCGGTGAGGTAGCACAGGCACACGGCGCTGTGCTCTACGAGGTAGCGGTTCCGCGCCTGCATACACCCCGGACGGTACGCGGGGGCGAGCGTGACCACCTCGCCGGCGCGGGCAAGGATGGCGTTGTGCCGCTCGGCATCCTTTGCGCTCCAACCGCGCGCCTGATCCGCGCAGGGCCGCACGACCACGAGCGACACGTGGGGGTAATCGGAGGCGATATCCAACACGGTCTCCGCGGCGAGGGTATCGAACCCGACGGCGCCGCCCGAGAGGAAACAAGTGATCCCCTCCTCGCGGACCAGCCGGATCACCTCCCGGCGGAGCGCCGCCGCGACGTAGGCATAGTCCCCGTCCGGGATGCGTCGGTGCCCGGTAAAACAGCAGGTCATCATTTTGTTCACGGCAAAACCCCCTGTCGAAAACGGTTTGGTTCAGAGCGTCGGCGCGAGCGAGAAACGCACGCGCCCGGCGAGCGCGTCCACTTCCTCCACGCACACCGAAACAGGATCCCCCAGATGGAACATGATCTTTCCCCCGACCAGCGCCATATTCCGCTCGTCGTAAATATACACGCCCGGCAGATCCGCGAGCGGGATCATCCCCTCGCAGGTGTTGTCGAGCTCCGCGAACAACCCGAACGCGGTCAGCGAAGAAACGCGCGCACAGAACACCTCGCCGATATGCTTTTCAAGGTAGAGCGCCTTGTACATCGCCTCGATCCGGCGCTCCGCGTCCAGGGCGCGCAGCTCCGCTTCCGACGCAGCTGTCGCGGCGGTCCCGGCAAAGCCCGCGTATTGGCGCGGGGAGGACGCGCCGAGGAGGACCTCCGACACGATCCGATGCACCGCCAGATCCGCCAGCCGCCGGATCGGGGAGGTGAAATGGCAGTACAGGTCGATACCCAACCCGAAATGCCGGGTCGGTTCGGCTTCGTAGCGCGCCTTCGCCATCGCGCGGAGAAGTGAAAGGGAGACCTGCTCCGAGATCCCCTTTTCCTCGGCCTCTAAAAGCAGATCGGCAAACCGGCTCTTGCCCGGCGCCGCGAGGTCGATCCCCGAAACGTCCAACCCGAGGTGCGCCGCGGCGTTCTTGAACGCGGCGAGTTTCACGGGGTCGGGATCCTCGTGGATGCGGTACACGCAGGGCAGCCCGCGCACGTTCAGCAGGGTCGCCACCGCCTCGTTTGCCGTCAGCATAAACTGCTCGATCATCTTTTCGGCGTCCCCGCGCTCGCAAAGACAAACGTCGACGGGATCGCCGGCGCCGTCCAGAACGAAGATCGGCTCGGGGCGGTCGAGGGCGAGCGAACCGCGCGCGCGGCTGCGCCCGTCAAGCAGGCGGTAGAGTTCCCGCATCTTTGTAAGCGCGGGATAGACCGCGCGGTATTTCGGATAGAACGGGGAACTCTCTCCGGCCGAGAAGAGCGCGTTCACCTCGGCGTACACGCCGCGCACCCGCGAGCGGATCACGGTCTTCTTCACTTCACAGGACATGATCGCGCCGTCGGGGGAGAGAACGATCAGGGCGGAGAGGGCGCGCTTGTCCTCGTTTGCGTTCAGCGAGCAGGCGCCGTTTGAGAGGGCGACCGGGAGCATCGGGACCACGCGGTCGACGAAATAGACCGACGTCCCGCGCCGCATCGCCTCGCGCTCGAGCGCCGAGCCCGGTCGGACGTAGGAGGACACGTCGGCGATATGCACCCCGAGCCGCCACCCGCCGTCGGGCGTTTGAGCGAGCGAGACCGCGTCGTCGAGGTCCTTGGCGTCGGCGCCGTCGATCGTGAAGATCACCTCACCCGTCAGGTCGGCGCGGCCGTCCGCGCCGAGCGGCTCCGCCGCCGCGAACTCCGCCTCGCGGAGCGCCTGCGGATCGAATTCGGGATCGATCCCGGCGCTTGCCAGGATCGCGTTGCAGTTGGCGTCGACGTCGGTCGACCGACCGAACACGCGGGTGATCTTGCAAACGCCCCCGCGCCGCCCGGAAAGCGCGATCTCCACCCGGTCGCCGGGGTCGGCGTCGGGGGAGGGGGAGACCGGGAACTCGCCCGAGAGGTGCGCGTCGTCCGGGATCAGATACCAGCCCGAGCGGGAACGGTCGCGCGGAAAATGACGGTCAAAGGAGAGGACGCGCCCCGCAACGAGGACCCCGATCACGGTCTTTCGGGTCTCGGATAGGATCGATGTCACCTCGCCCTCGGTGCGCCGCTCGAACCCGTGCCGGAACCGCACCGCGACCCGGTCGCCGTCCAGCGCCCCGCCGGTCTTGCCCGCCGGGATGAAGATATCCGCGTCGGCGCGGCGCTCCGCCCCGTCCGGGAACACGAACCCGTACCCGCGGGAGGTCCCGGTGAAGACCCCCTCCGCCACGCCGGTTTTCCCGCGCTTGGGGAGCGAACGGGCAAGCGGGACCGCGCGCCGCGCGGGGGCGCGGTGCGGGGCGGTGTTCCGGGTCTTTGAGGGGGCGCGGCGGGTGCGCCGCGCGCCGGTCTTGGCGTTGCGTTTCATCGACGTTCTCATCTTTCGGGCTCCCCGTGGGGGAGCGGTTTTTCCGCGGGATCAAAAAAGCGGCGGGGGCTGTATGCGCTCCCGCCGCTTTTCGGTTGTTCGGCTCAGCCGTTGATGGCGCTCCAGAAAGAGGAATTGCTCTTCCAGAGTTCGACGTTCGAGTAGTCGGAAGAATAGTCGGGCTGGACCACGTACACGATGACGACGATCACGACGAAAGCGATGCCGACGATGGTGGTCAGTTTGCCGAGCAGTTTGTCGATCCGGGTGCCCTTGTCCTTGCCGAAGAAGGTTTCGGCGCCGCCGGCGATGGTGCCGGAGAGCCCGTGATCCTTTCCGTGCTGCATCAGCACGGCGACGATCAGGAACACGCCCATCACGAGGAGCGCGCCCATCAGGATATAGTATGCGGTAACAGACATTTTTTCAAACCTCCGCGGAACGAAAAAGCCGGTTTTTCGTCCCCGTTTCATTTACAGTATGTGTATTTTACCACAACCCGACGAAAAATGCAAGTGTTTTTTTCATTTTTTTGTCCGCGCGGCAAAGCGGGAAAAGCGGGACGTCGGGCGGGGCGAGCGGCGGGGTCCTCCCGGGTCGGACCCAAGGCGGGACGTCGGGCGGGGTTTTGGGGCGGATCAGGTCCTTTCCCTCATCGCCGCCTCGAAAATGTAGTCGCAGGCGTCGGGGTCGAGCCGGCGCATCGCGAGAAGCTGGGAGCCGACCGAGCGCAGCGTCTTCTCGTCGGGGAGGGGCAGATCGGAGAACTCGGTGGCGTTGATCTGCTCCGAGCGGCTGACGATCGAAACGTAGCGGTTGTAGAGCGTGCCCGACAGCGCGGCGTACAGCCCCACGAGGAACGGCGCGTCCATCTCGTCCCCGTCGCGGTCGATATAGTTCAGCTTGTTGTGGGTCGAGATGAAGCGGTAACCGCCCGCCTGCGACGCCATATAGACGGCGCAGATCAGTTTGCGCGGGTCGGATTTTGCCGGGAAGCGTTTTAAGAACAGCATATTCCGGTTCTTCTGGATCAAGCTGGGGATCGAGGGGCGGATGAACTGCCCGTGCAGCCCCTTTGCCGGGAACGTGACCCGCCCCGACCCGAGCGAACGCGGGTGGATCAGGGGAACGGCGCCGGGCTCGGGTCTATCCGAGAGCAGATCGGGATAGCGGGAGGGGAGGGTCAAACCCGTCTTCATGTGCAGACCGTAGTCCGAGAAGCGCCGGGGCATCGCCGCCATCCGGCGGAGGATCTCCAGATCCTCGGCGTCCCGGAGCAGGAGCAGACCCGCGCCGCCCTCGCGGACGATCATCGGATAGGGGAGCGGCGGGAGCGTGTCGGTCAGCGTGCCGTCGTCGGTCTCGCGCGAGACCGAGACCGGGACCGGTTCGCCCGGCTCGTCGGTCTTGCGGACCGAGAGCAAGAAGTCCTTTTTCAGCCCCTTGCCGGTTTTGAACAGGTGCATCCCGGTCAGGCGGCAGTCGTCGAAAATGCTCTCGCGCAGTCGCGTGAGCGAGACGCCGGTGGCAAAGCCGACCGGGAGACTTGCGACCAGTTGCCCCTCCTCTTTCAAGCGGAGCGCGGCGGCGGCAAGGAACAGGTAGCAGGCGTCGAACCTGGGGGAGGAGAGCAGATCCCCGGCGGGGAGGGTCTCGGGCGCGCCGTGGGGAAGAAGCTCGCGCGGCGGGTTCATGATCACGCAGTCAAAGGCGTCGCCCTCCTCGGGGTGCGGGGCGAGCAGGAAGTTCTCCTCGCGCACCTCGTAGATCACCTTGACCCCGTGCTCGCGTTTGGCGCGGCGGCGCAGACGTTCCAGATTGTTTTTCAGCATCGGGAGATAGAGCGCGTCGTTTTCGTAGCAGATCAGCCGGACTTCCTGCGCCGCCCGCCCGAGGCAGACCGTTTCGAGCAGTGCGGCGGACAGGATCCCGGTCCCGGCGCCGGGGTCGAGGATCTCCATCAGCGGCTTGGTCTCGAGAAACGTGAACATCGACGCCATTTTCGCCGCGGTCTCGCGCTTGGTGAAAAAGCGCCCCAGCCGGACGTTGTCGGACGCCGACTTTTCCCGGATCAGTTTTCTCGTGTTGCGGACAGCCATCGCAAGCATTCGGGGATCCTCCCTCCGAACCGACGGCAGACGACAAAATGCGTCTGCCCCGGATTATCGTTTCATTTCCGTAACCATTGTACCATATCCCGCTTGTCGAAATCAAGAGGAAAACGAGAAACTTTTCGATTTCTTCGAGGTCCTCTCTTGCGCGCGGGAAAAAAGTATGCTATACTAACAGAGGAAGAAAAGAACGCGGCGAACGCCGCGGGGAGGAGAACGAAAATGAGCGAAGCGACGCAGTTCGGAGAGGTCAGGATCCTGCATTTCGGGGACGTGTTCTTCGGCAGCCCGTTCCTGTCCCCCGCGCCCGAAAAGAGCGCGGATCGGAGACGCCTGCAGCGCGAGACGTTCGAGCGCACGATGCAGACCATCCGCGACCAGAAGATCCAGCTCGCCCTGATCACCGGCAACCTGTTCGACGCGGACGACCTGTCGGACGAGACGGCGGGGCTGCTTTTGCGCGGGTTCCGTTCCTGCCCGGCGTGCCGGTTCGTGATCCTGCCCGGCGGGGCGGACCCCGCGGGGAGGGGTTCGTTCTATCTGTCGGGGAGGTTCCCCCAGAACGTCTATATTTTCGGCGCGGGGGAATACCAGACCTTTTCGTTCGAGGACGTCGGCGTTTCGGTCACGGGACGCGGATCGGGCGAGCGCGGCGAGGAGTCCGCGGCGTTCCCGACCCTGACGAGGAAGGACGAGAGAGAGTTCCTGATCCTGGCGGGCTATCGCCGTCAGCATCCGGACAATACCGAGATCGTGTCGGTCGGCGCCGACTACATCGCGCTGTCCGGCGACCCGGACCCCGTGCAACTCGAGATCGGGGGGAGCGGCGTCGGGTACAGCGGATGGCTGGAAGCCCGCGGATATGAAAACGAGCAGGTCGGCGGAGCCAACCTGCTGACGGTAAGCGAGGAAGCGGGGGCGCGCCGCCTGCATACCAAGCGGCTGGACCTGGGGACGGTGCGGTGCCTGTCGCGGACCATAGACGTGTCCGAGATGAAGAACGATTCGGAGTTGATCGGGCAGATCACCTCGATCGTCCGGGACAACGCCCTGGGACACAACGCGGTGCTGCGGATCGAGTTGACCGGAACGGTCCATCCCGGCTTCCGCATCCCGCGGAACGCGGGGGTCAATTCGTTCGGGCTGCTCGCGTTCTCGCTCGTCAACCTGACGGCGCCCGAGAGCGACCCGCAGCTGCTGAAAGATATGAGCGCGCGGGGGGAACTCTACCGGTTGCTCGAACCCAAGATCCGCGAGGGCGCGGACGACGCCGAGCGCGCCGCCGCGGCGCGCGCCCTGACCATCGGGCTCGCGGCGCTGGAGGGGCAGGACATCAAGGACCTCTGACCTTACTTGCCGGAGGGTGAAAGACCGGTCTTTTCCGTTTTGTGCAGGGCGGACAGCTCGACGGTGAGGACCGCCGCAAAGATGAGCGCGCATCCGAGTATTTCGGGCGCGTTCATTCTTTCCCCGAGGAACCAGATCCCGCCCAGCGCCCCGAACACCGCCTCCAGCGACATCACGACGGCGGCGACGGCGGGCGGGGTCTTCGCCTGCCCGACGATCTGAAGCGTGTAGGCGACGCCGCAGGACAGGAGCCCGAGGTAGAGCAGCGGCGGAAGCGCGGCGACGACGTCGGAGAACGCCGGGCGCTCCCGGAACACAAGAAACGGGACACCGAGGATCCCCGAAACGAGGAACTCCATCGTCGCCAGCCGTATCCCGTCGACTTTCGGAGCAAAGCGGTCGATGGAGAGGATCTGAAACGAAAAACCGATCGAGCAGAGCAGCGCGAACAGCGCGGGTCTGCCGAGCGACAGATCGGTCGAGCGGGCAAGCGCGAGCAAGTCGGACGCCGAGCGCACGCCGTCGGCGCCGGGGAGTTCCCCGAGCACCGAGAGAAAGAACGTGCCCGCCAACGCGATCACGCCCGCGACGACGACGAAGACCGTGATCCTTTTCCGAAAAACGATCGCCCCGAAGAGGGGGACGAACACGATATAGAGCGTCGTGATGGCGGCGCAGATCCCGGCGTCGCCCTCGTCCAGACTGAACTGCTGGAGCGCGCTGGAAACGAAGAGCAGGGTCCCGCAGATCGCCCCGGCGACGAGGTCGGTGCGCGAAAACGGCGCGGGACGGCAGGCGGGGTCGCGGCGGCGACGGACGAGATAGCGGAAAAGAGAGAACAGCGACAGGGTCAGCGCCCCGATGAAGAAGCGGACCGTGTTGACCGAAAAGGGGAGCAGCGTTTTGCCGGCGGTCTTCTGCACCGCGAACGAGAAGCCCCAGATCATCGACACGAGGGCGAGGATCAGAGAGCCGACGGGGGTATTGCGCTTCGGTGCGTTCATTCCGTTCCTCCTTTCCGGTTTGAATATTTGCGGTGAAAAAAAGAGAAAACGGCACCCTGAAACGAGTGCCGTTCTGGTGGAGACAACTGGACTCGAACCAGTGACCCCTTGCATGTCAAGCAAGTACTCTAACCAACTGAGCTATGCCTCCGAGCGGGTCGATCGACGCGGCGGAAAAGTCCGTGGTGGAGACAACAGGACTCGAACCTGTGACCCCTTGCATGTGAAGCAAGTGCTCTAACCGACTGAGCTATGCCTCCGCGTGACGGAGTATATTCTAACACACTCGAAACAAAAAAGCAAGAGTTTTTTTCATTTTCTTTTTGAAAAAGTTTCGGTTTTGAAAAAACCGGGAAAGGGGGAGGACGCGATGCGCTACGACAGGGAAAGCGGCGCCGTGACCGTGCGGGTGCCGGAACTGGTGCGCCTGGCGCGGATCCGGTATCGGACGCGCCCCCTCCCCGAAGAGGAGCAGACCGGGACGGTCGGCGGGCAAAAGACCGAGCCCGTGACCGACGTTTACGAACACGGCGACCGCCGCTGGATGGTCGCGGGGGACGCGGCGTTCGACGGGGAGGACCTGGCGCTCTTCGCGCGCGTGGCGGGCGACCCCGCCGAGCCCGACCCCGAACTGGTGCGGCAGATGCGCGGCGAGGGGTTCTGTTTGCTCGCGATGCTTCTGCGCGCGGGACGCGAAAGAAGCGGCGCGTTCAAGGTGGTCTACCTCTCGCCGTCGGGCGAGACCCGCGAGGTCCGCGAGGCCCCCGGGCACGACGCGCTGGAAACTTTCTACGCCCGGCTGTTCGATGCGGTCGAGCGCGACGCCGCCGCCGAGATCGAGCGGGTCGAAAAACGGCTGCCGTCGATGGCGAACGCCGTCTTCCCCTATCCGAACGTCCGGGAGGGACAGCGCGAACTGATCTCCTCCGCCTACCGGGCGATCCGGGGCGGATACACGCTCTACGCCTGTGCCCCGACCGGGATCGGGAAGACCGTGTCGACCCTGTTTCCCGCCGTGCGGGCGATGGGGGAGGGCTACTGCGACAAGGTCTTCTATCTGACGCCGAAGAATACGGCGGCGCTCGCCGCCGCCGACGCGGCGAAGCGGCTCGCCAAGTGCGGGGCTGACCTCCGCGCCCTGCTGCTCTCGGCAAAGGAACGGATCTGCCCCAACCGGCTGCTCTGCCGCGAGATCGGCGGGGAACGGTGCCCCCTGTCCCGCTCGGCTCCGGCGCGCGAGGACGAGGCGGCGCGCGAGTTGCTCGCTTTGGGGGAAACGGTGGTCGACCTGCCCCTGCTCCGCAAGACCGGGGAGAAGTACAAGGTCTGCCCCTACGAACTCGCGCTGCGCTACGCCGAGTTTGCCGATATCGTGATCTGCGACTACAACTACCTGTTCCACCCCCGGGTGGCGCTCCGGCGCTTCTTCTCGGAGAGGGGGGACTGGTGCTTCCTCTGCGACGAGGCGCACAACCTGATCGACCGGGCGCGGGAACTCTACTCCCTCGATCTGCCCCTGACCTTTTTCGACGCGTTCAGACCGGCGGCGGAGAAAAACCCCGCGCTGCGCGCGGCGCTCGACCGCACCCTCGCGACCCTGCGCGGCATTCTTGCCCCCCTGGTGGCGGACACCGTGGAGAGCGACGGAGAGGGGATCAAACGCGGCTTTTACCGCCAGAACGCGCTCCCCGAGGGGTTGCTCGACGCGACGGCGGAACTGCTGGACGTCGCGGTCCCGGTCGCGGAGGAGCGCAAACTCCCGCCCGATATTCTCGCGGGTCTTCGCGACGCGATCTACGACCTTGCCGAGGTGGTCGGAAAGTTGGCGGATTACTCGCCGCGCTTTACCTCGTTCGTGACCTCGTACGGCGACGCGCTGACCTACCGCGCGCTCTGCCTCGATCCGTCCGGGATCGTCGCCTCGCGGCTGTCGCTCGGCAGATCCGCCGTGCTGTTCTCGGCGACCATGACCCCGACCTCCTACTACCGGACGGTGCTCGGGGGGCGCCCGACCGACGACGAACTCGACCTGCCCAGCCCGTTCGACCCCTCGCAGTTCTCGGTCGCCGTGCTGGATAAGATCGGGACCCGGTACTCGGAGCGGGAGGACACTCTGCGCGCGGTCGCGCGCGCCGTGTTGACGACGGTCAAGGCGAAGCCGGGGAACTACCTCGTGTTCTGCCCGTCGTTCGCCTATCTCGACAAACTTTCGGAGGAGGTCGGACGTCTGGCGCCGGGGATCGAGATCGCGGTGCAGGGACGGCACATGGACCGCCGCGAGCGGGAGGCGTTCCTCGACCGCTTTTCGGAAGATAACCGCCGCGCGCTGATCGGCTTTACCGTGATGGGCGGCATCTACGCCGAGGGCATCGACCTGGTCGGCCGCCGCCTGATCGGCGCGGTGGTCGTCGGCGTGGGATTGCCGCAACCCACCCCCGAAAACGAGGCGATCCGCGAATACTACGACGATACGCTGGAAGAGGGGCGCGAGTACGCCTATATCTATCCCGGTATGAACCGCGTCCTGCAGGCGGCGGGGCGGGTCATCCGGCGGGAGGAGGACCGCGGGGTCGTGGTGCTGATCGACGACCGTTTCTCCGAGCCGCTCTACCGCCGCCTGATGCCCAACCACTGGCGGGGGCTGAAATACGTCGGGGACCTCCCCTCGCTCTCGCATCTTCTGGCGGAGTTCTGGGGAAAGCGGGAGGGCGATCCCGATTGACCCGAAAAAGTGCGTGAAAAGACAGGTTTCCACTTGCGTTTTCCGCCCGGAATTGCTATAATATCCATGAACAAATAACCTAAGACCGCCCCGCTTTTTGCGGGACGGGAACGGAGGAGCGTATGAAACGGGTACTGGTCACGATGCAGGAGGGGGGAACGAGACGGTCGTTCTTTCCCGAGGAGGTCAAACAATTCCTCGAGGAGCATTTTGAGGTCGTCTGGAACGAAACGGGGAAGAAGATGACGAAAGAGGATCTGAAACCTCTGCTCCCCGAGTTCGACGCCGTGATGACGGGATGGGGCAGCGAGTTCTACGACGCCGCCCTGCTCGGGGAAAACCCGCGCCTGAAACTCATCGCGCACACGGGCGGCACGGTCGGCAACCTGCTCGACGCGTCGGTCTACGACGTCGGCGTGCGCGTCCTGACCGAGAACCAGATCTACGCCGAGAGCGTGGCGGAGGGCACCGTCGCCTTTCTGCTCGCGGCGCAGCGGAGCATCCCCGACTACGTCCAGATCGTCCGCCAGGGCGGCTGGAAAGAGGATCCCGCGCCGTTCGGTTCGTGGATCTCGCTGATGGACGCGAAAGTGGGGCTGGTCGGCTTCGGCACCATCACCCGCTACCTGATCCCGCTGCTCCACGCGTTCCGCTGCGACATCCGTCTGTTCTCCCACCACGCGCCAGACGACGAGTATCTGTCGCGCTACGGGATCACGATGATGGAACTGGACGACCTGTTCGCGGAATGCGATATCGTGTCGATCCACTCCGCCCTGAACGCCGAGAACCGGGCACTGGTCGGCGCGGAGCAACTTTCCAAAATGAGGGACGGGGCGCTGTTGCTCAACACCTCGCGCGGCGCGGTCATCGACGAAACGGCGCTGCTCGACGAGGCGAAAAAGGGACGCATCCGCATCATGCTGGACGTGTTCCACCAGGAACCCCTCGCCAAAGACAGCCCCCTGCGCACCCTCCCGAACGTGTACTGCATCCCGCACATGGGCGGCCCGACGATGGACCGGCGCGGGTACGGCACGATGGAATTGGCAAAACAGATGGTCCGCTTCTTCGACGGAGAGACCGATCTGCCGCTTGAGATCAGCCGGGCGGTATCCTCCCGGATGACCAAGATGTGAGGCGAGAGATGAAGACCACGCTCGGTTTCAGTACGATCGCCTGCCCGGATCTTCCGTGGGAAGAAGTGCTCGAGGTCGGCGCCGCCGCCGGGATGCGCGCGGTGGAGATCCGGCTTGACCGCGAGGACCGTCCCTTCGGGCTCGGCGACGCGGAACTGCCGAAACTCTCGGCGGCGCTCGCCTCCCGCGGGCTTACCGTTTCGGACGTCGGGATGGGACTGGCGCTGACCGACTACCGCCCCGGACTGGAGGAGAAGCTCACACCGGTCTTCGAGCGGGCGGCTTTGATCGGGGCGCGGGGCGTCCGCGTCTTCCTCGGCCATTCGGCGCTCCGCGTGCCGGAGGGCAAGACCGAAAACGAGGAGGGCATTATCCGCTCGGTTTCGGATATCGCGCGGGTCGCGGAACGCTATCCCGTCGCGCTCTGGCTCGAGACCCACGGCACCTACTCCCGGGCGCGCGACGTGCGCCGGGTGATCGACGCGGCGGGCAGCGACGCGGTCAGGGTGATCTGGGATATCTTCCACTCCTACGAGATGGGGGAGAGCGTCGAGGAGAGCGATGCGGCGCTGTCCGACCTGACCGTCCACGTCCATATCAAGGACGGCGTGAAGAAGCCGGACGATCCGAACGGCGCGATGACCTATACCAAGGTCGGAGAGGGCGAGGTCCCGCTTCGCCGCGCGCTGGAACTGCTCGACAAACGCGGCTACGACGGCGTGCTGTCGCTGGAATGGGAGAACATGTGGCGCCCGGAACTTAGGACCGTGTTCCCGGATCTGGCGTCGTGCCTTGCGGCGTACAAAGCGTACTTTGACGGCGCGAAGTGACAAGAATATTTGACAAAACAAAATAAAAAATATATAATATAGGCGCGGGCGCAGAAAAAGTTGCCCGCGCCGTTTTACGGCTGAGAAAAACACGCGGGGAGGGGATACGATGAAACGGATCGCGGCGCTGTGCCTACTGTTCTGTTTTCTGATCCCCTCCCTTTTCGCTTGCGGGACGACCGACGGCGGAGGACCGACGCGCCAAACGCGCGTCACGACCGGGGAGACGCCCGCCGATACCACGGCGACCGCGACCGCCTCCGCGACCGACCCCGCCCCCTCCGGCACGACGGCGGGGACCTCGACCGTCGCCGACCCGACGACCGTCCCGACCGACGCCTCGACCGACGCGACCACCACCGACCGGTGGGATCCGGTCGCCCTCGCGCTCTCCGGGCTTGACGAGGAAGATCGGACGGTCCTGATCGAGGTGGACAGGAGCGCGACCCGCTGGTCGGACGACCGCGCCGCGGTCCTTGTGACGGGGCCCGATGAGATCGCGCCGGCGACGCCGACCGCCGAACGGCTGATCTACGAGCGCAACCGGGCGCTGGAAACGCGTCTCGGGATCACAGTGGAGTACGCTTACCGGACCGATCTCCCGGGCGAGCAGGCGGCGAAGATCGTTACCCTCGTCAACGGCGGGGCGGCGGACGCACCGGACCTTTTCATCGACGCGCTGTCCGATCTGGTCCGCGCGGCGTTTGAGGGGTGCTTTGCCGATATTCTGACCCGGTCGGGGTCATACCTGGATCTCGGCGCCGAGGGGTGGATGACCGACTTGATCTCGGGCGCGTCGCTCTCGCGCGACCGCGCGTATATTCTGGCGGGCGACGCGTTCCCGGATCTGTACCGGGGCGCGACGGTCCTGCCTTTCAACGCGGGGATGCTTGACGGCGAGCAAGAGCGGCTCTCGTCCGCGATCCTCGGGGAGGGCAAAACGCTTGCCTCCGGGGAGAAACTGTCCGACCGCTTTTTCGACCTCGTCGCGGCGGGGAAGTGGACCTACGACACGCTCGCCGCGCTCTCGGCGGCGGTCTGGCTCGACTGCGGCGCGACGGCGGATCGGGACGATACCGGCGACCTGCTCGGCGTCGTCTACGACGTCGCCTCCGATACCGCGTCGGGCGCGTTCCTTGCGGGGTGCGGGACCGACTACCTGCTTGCAACGACGGAGCAGGGCTCGGGGCGGGTCGCACTGACCTACCGCGCCGACGCCGGCTCGCTCGGCGAACTCTTCGACGCTCTCGCGACCCTGACGGCGGGGAACGGGACGCTGGTCACGACGGGCGGCTTTGCCGAAACGGCGGGCGAACCGGGACTGAATACCCACCGCGACCTGTTCCGCCGGGGATATACGCTCTTTGCGGGGCCCGCCCCGCTCGGTACCCTCGGTCTTTCGGAGTACCGGGGGATGAACGATCCGATCTCGGTCGTGCCGATCCCCAAACTGCACGGGAGCGACCGGTACGTTTCCCGCGTTTCCCCCGACGCGGACGCCGGGGCGATCCGCCGTACCGCCTCCGCCTTTTCCGCCGTGACGGCGTACCTGCAGTACTGCGCCGAGAACTCCCGGGACGCCGTCGACGCGTACCTTGCGTATCTGACGAAGACCGATCCCGGACCGAACGCCGGGACCGATGAGATGCTGTCGGTTTTGCGCGGGTCTTTGTCGGCGGGGTTCGGTTCGATCCTTGACGGGATGGTATCGGGCAGCGGCGCGCCGACCTGGAACGCGCTTCTGGAAAGCGACGCGTTTCTGTCGGGGGCGACCAAGTTCGCTCCCGCGTACGCAAACGCGATCGGGGTCAAGCAGGAGCGGCTCGACCGGCTGCTCGACGCGTGGTACGAACTGCCGAAAGGAGGCGCGACCGGATGAACAAAGAATACCGCTTTCTGGGTTGGCGGTCTGCGGACGTCAAAGATGCGCGCGGGCTGACGCCCCGCGACTACTACGACCTGCTGTCCCGGGTCTGGTGCCGGGAGACCTGCGCCGCCAGGATGCGGGGCGAGTGGTCGGAGGACAACAAGACCTGGGGGCAGTGCACCATCACGGCGTTTCTTTTGCAGGATATCTACGGCGGGCGCGTGTACGGCGTGAAACTCCCCGACGGGAACTACCACAGCTTCAACGTCGTCGAAAACTGCCTGTTCGATCTGACGAGCGAACAGTTCGGGGATCGTCCGCCCGCCCTCTCCGACCTTTCGGAGCAGAGCCGGGAAACGCACTTTGCAAACGAGGAGAAAAAGCTCCGCTACGAACTGCTGAAAACCAAACTGGCGGCGATCCTGCCGCCTGAAAAGAAACGGGAGGAAACGAACATGGAAGAACAGATCGTCACCGTGAAGATCAAGACCAAAGGGGAAAAGTGCGAAATGACCGACGCCGAGATCAAGGAGTGGTACGCCTCTCACGTCGCCAAGCTCTTTGACCCCGCCTACGGCACGCCCGAGATCGAGGTCGAACTGGAACGGATCGAAAAGTAAGAGGGCTGTATGGCAAGGTATCTTGTGACCGGGGCAAACGGCGGGATGGGGCGCGCGATCTGCCGCCTGCTTTCCGAGCGCGGCTTCGACGTCGTCGGGATCGATCTGGCGCCGTCCGATGAGGCGCCCCCGTGGAGGGTCTCTTTGGCGGATCTCTCCGATCCCGCCTCCCTTGCCGCGGCGTTTGACGAGATCGGCGCGGGCGGTCGGCTCGACGGCGTGATCCACGCCGCGGGGCTGTACGATCTCGGGTCGCTTGTCGAGATGGGAGAGGACGAGTTCCTCCGCATCTTCAACGTCAACCTGTTCGGGGCGGTCCGCGTGAACCGCCTCGCCTTACCGTATTTCAACGCCGGGGCGCGCGTCGTTCTGATCACGAGCGAACTGGCGCCGCTCTCCCCGCTCCCGTTCACCGGGATCTACGCCGTCACCAAGGCGGCGCTCGACCGCTACGCCGACGCGCTCAGGATGGAGTTGCAACTGCTCGGCTATCCCGTCGTCGCGATCCGGCCCGGGGCGGTCGACACCGGGATGCTCCCCGCGTCGACCCGGGCGCTGGATCGGTTCTGCGAGACGACCGAACTCTATCCCGTCAACGCGGACCGCTTCCGCGAGATCGTCGGACGGGTCGAAGCCAAAAAGGTCCCGCCCGAGAAGATCGCGGGGCTGGTCCTTCGCGCGCTCACGGTAAAACGGCCGAAACCGGTCTATGCGATCAATCGCAACCCGTACCTGCGGCTGTTAAACCTGCTCCCCCGCCGGATGCAGCTTCGGATCGTCCGGCGCATCCTGCAAAACAAAAAAACCGACAACGAGGGAAACAAGAAATGACCCGTTTGACCAAAAAGAACGCGATCCTGGTGATCGCCGTCGGCGCCCTGTTCCTTGCCATCGCGATCTTCCTGTGGGTCAGGACGGTCCATTTCCGCGGAGAGGGCGTTCACGCCGACGCCGTGATCGTCGATATCGACGTCACCTACTACGCGGATGACGAGGATCACAAGGTGACGGTCCGCTTCACGACCGATGCGGGCGAGGAGATCGAGGGAGAACTCGACACCTACCAGACGGGGTTCTACGTGGGCAAGACCGTCCCGGTCCTCTACCTGCCCGATAACCCCGACAAGTTCACCTACGAGAAGAACGGACTGCTGCTCCCGCTGATCTTCATCGGGGCGGGCGTGCTCCTTTGCGGCGTCGGGACTTTCGGCTTGATCCGTCTGCGCCGCGGCGACGACGACGGGACCGATTTTGCCCCGGACGACGGGAACGGGGTCTGACGCCGGTCGCGGGGGTTGCTTTTTTGGAAAAAGTGTGCTATAATATCCAGTTGTTATTATAAAAGCAAAGATCCATCTTCTGTCTATTGAGGGCGAACCCTTATAAAAAACCGCAAAAATTATAAGGAAGAGCAATCATGAAGAAGGAAAAGGGAACGGGCGGCATCCGACTTCGGCTGATGAACTACATCCTCGGCGGACTGACGGTCGGGATCGCCGTGCTGATGCTGGTGACGACCTTTCTTGCCGCCGCGGGGTACAATTCTCTGCAGCGCACATCGGAGGCGTTTTTCGATTGCCGCGACGGAGCCGAACAGATCCAGGACGCGTCGGACTATCTGACCGAACACGTTCGCTATTTCGTCGGTTCGGGGATGCGGCAGTACCTCGACAAGTATTTTGAGGAAGCGAACGTAACGCGTCGGCGGGAAAAGGGACTTGCCTCCCTCGAAAAGCATTTTGCCGGCACCGAACTGTACACGGCGTTGGAGGAAGCGGTCAACGGTTCCTACGCCCTGATGGAGATCGAGTACTACGCGATGCGCCTGCGGCTGGAAACGCTGGACGGGGAGAACCTCGCGGAATATCCCGCCGTGATCCGGGACGTGGTCCTGACCGACGCGGATCTCGCGATGACCAAAGAAGAGCAGATGGATCAGTCGCGCAAACTGGTCTACGACGAAGAATATCAGGATCTGAAAGGCGAGATCACCGGCAAAGTCAACGAGTGCCTCGACGGTCTGGAAGACTATCTGCAGCAGAAGCAGATCAAACAGGCGAAGCAGCTGCGCACCATCGTTGCCGTCGAACAGGTGCTGATTACCCTCGTGATCGCGGCGGTCCTCCTGCTGGTCGTTCTGACCTCGCTTCTGGTCTTCCATCCGCTGATCCGCGCCGAAAAACTGGTCCGCAACGAGCAGCTGATCCCGCCGGGAGGAGGCGCGTTCGAGTACCGCTTCTTCGCCGCGACCTATAACCGGATGTTCGAGGCGAGCCGCGAGAACAAGGAGCGTCTGGCGTTCAAGGCGTCGCACGACTACCTGACCGGGATCTTCAACCGCAGCGGGCTGGACCGGTATCTCGACCGCGCGGCGGAGGGCAGGAACGCCCTGGTCCTGGTCGACCTCGACGGGTTCAAGAAGATCAACGATACTTTCGGGCACGACGGCGGCGACCGGGTGCTCCAGCGCCTGTCCGAGAAACTGTCCGCCGCGTTCCGCTCCGAGGACCGCATCTGCCGGATCGGCGGCGACGAGTTCGCCGTCATCATGTGGAGCGCCGGGGTCGAGAGTAGCGATTTGATCCGCGAGAAGATCGCGGGCATCAACGCCGAACTGCGCCATCCCTCGGACGACGTCCCCGCCGTATCGGTCAGCGTCGGCGTTGCGTTCGGCGGAGAGGGGAACGGCCGCGACCTGTTCCGTCACGCCGACAGGGAACTGTACCGCGTCAAACGTTCGGGCGGCTGCGGGATCTCGATCCGCGACGGAAAGCAGGAGGAGGGCGACGCCCGCGACGGTCTTCCCGAGGACGAGATCGACAAATAATTTTTGAACGAAGACAAACGCCCCGGCGGAATATTCCGCCGGGGCGTCTTTTTTTTCTCCGGGACTGTTTAATTATTCGGTTTATGCGCTTTTTATACACCGAAAACGACGGCGAAGCCGAGCGAAAAAGACCGACCGAAAAGAAGCGGCGGCGGTCGACGGGGCGAAAACAAAGACCGCGCGCTTTCCCGGGACGGGCACGACGACACCCGATTTGTCGTCATAATCAACAAAAACCGAAACGGGCGAATACGCGGAAACTGGGCAAAAAGCGGAAAATCCTGTTTTTTATGAAAAAAGGGTTGCAAAGCGGCTCGGAAAGGTGTATAATTATGCACGTCAAAACAAGATCGGCGGAAATCAAGTGCCGATCACGACGAAAGAAAGGATAAAAAACCATGAAAAAACTGTTGTCTTTTGTGCTTGCTCTGACCCTGGCTTGCACCTGCGTCCTTGCGTTCTCCTCCTGCGGGAAGAAAGGAAAGACGCTTGACGAAGTGAAAGCGGCCGGCGAACTGGTCGTCGCCACCTCCCCCGATTTCCCGCCCTTTGAGAGCCTTGAGGGTGAAAAAGTCGTCGGTATCGAGGTCGAGATCATGGAAAAGATCTGCGAGAAACTCGGCGTGACCCTGAACCTGAAGCAGATGGACTTCGACGCGGTGCTTCCCGGCGTAACGACGGGTAAGTTCGACTGCGGGATGTCGGGCATCTCCGTGACCGCCGACCGGCAGAAGAACATGCTCTTCACCGATCCTTACTGCCTCGCGGCGCAGGCGATCGTCGTGAAGACGGGTAGTCCCATCACCTGCAAGGCTGATCTTTCTGGAAAGAAGATCGCCGTCCAGACGGGTACGACTGCGTCCGATTTCTGCATTGAGAACGGATATAACGTTTCGGGATATCAGCTGAATGCAAGTGCAGAATTGGCATTGGTCGAAGGCAAGGTCGACGCGTGGGTTATCGACGACCTGACCGCCGCCGATATGGTGAAGGAGTATAACGAGGGCAAAGCCGACGCGGACAAACTGGTCATTCTCTCGGAAGCCATGACCACCGAGCCCTACGCCTTCGCGTTCGCGTTCGGTAGCGAGACTGTCGTCGAAGAGATCAACAAGATCCTGAAAGAGCTGCTTGACGACGGCACGATCGCGGCACTCTTTGTCAAGTACGACGCGCCCTACACCGCTCCCGCGTCCAACTGATTTTTTTTGAATTGCCCCGGAAAGGGCTTGCCGGACGGCGGGCCCTTTCTTCTGCTTTTAGATACGAACACGAAAGGAACCGTTTTTCCGAATGAGCTGGTTTTACAAACTGCACGAGACCTTTATCGCGACGGGACACTACAAGTTGATCCTCGGCGGGCTTCGGAACACGCTGATCATTACGCTCGGCGCGCTCCTGATCGGGGTGGTGATCGGGTCGATCATCGCCGTCGCCAAGTATTTCTCCGAGGGCGTGCCCAAGATGAAGGCGGTGGAAACGATCTGCGACCTCTACGTGACGGTGATCCGCGGGATCCCTGTGGTTGTTCTGCTTATGTTTTTCTATTTTGTGATCTTGGTTCACTCCGACGGCGTATTCGTCGCGATCCTGACCTTCGGGATCAACTCGGGCGCCTATATGGCGGAGGTGATCCGCAGCGGGATCAACGCGGTGGACAGAGGGCAGATGGAGGCGGGGCGCAGTCTCGGGCTTTCAAAATTACAAACGACGCGGAAGATCATCTTTCCGCAGGCGATCCGCAATATCCTGCCCGCCATCGGCAACGAGATGATCGCGCTTTTAAAAGAGACCTCGGTCGCCGGGTACGTCGCGGTGGTCGATCTGAACCGTGCGGGAT
>CAMJCC010000012.1 GCA_946404035.1 uncultured Clostridia bacterium
CAGCCGCCGAATATACAGAGCTCGGGATCCCGTCGAGCGCAGAGTACGAAACCGGCGTCCGCGCACGGTCGCCCTGGGATATGATCGTATGGGAGGGGGCTCTCTACGTCGGGAACGGGGACTTTGATGCAAACGCCGGACCAGTTCGCATCTATCGGATGGATCTGGAAAGCGAGGTCTGGGAAAGCAGCGCGCCGCTCCCTGAAGAGGAAATCAACCGCTTCACGGTAATAGGGGACCGTTTGACCACGCCCGGGATCGACCCGAAAGAGGACTGGGATCTCGGAAACTACTACGTATTTCAGAACGGGGAGTGGAAACAGAACCGCGTTCTCCCAAACGGTATCCACGCGTTTGACCTCGCAGAATACGACGGAAAAATCTTCGCTGGCCTCGGCGTTTTGGCGGGTAAGTATCCCATCGCCGTATCTCTTGACGGCGGTTTGTCGTTTCAGCAGGTCGAGATGATTAAAGACGGCGAGCCGACCGACACGACCGGACATGATTGGGTCAGGGTCTATGACCTGATCACCCTGAAAGGGAACCTGTACGCCCTGTATTTCTACGGGTCGGTCCTGCCGTTGAACGTTGATCTTTACCGATACGAGGACGGGCGCTTCCTTTACTGTGATTGCTGGACCGACAAGATCAAGTTCCGTTCCATCTCCTATTCCCCCGTGTGCGCGCGGGCGGAATACCGCAACCGCGTTTATCTTACGACCGGCACTCTGTACGTGACCGATGATATGCTGACGCTGACGCCGATCGCGTTTCCGAACTCGGAGACCGTATTCGATCTGGTCCTGGAGAACGGAACGCTGTACGCGCTCTGCGGGCAACGGTTGGATGAGAACAACGTCCGCGTGTCTGTCTGGCGTAAGGAAGCCGGGAACGTGAGCGGGTTCTACGAGCTGTTCTGGTTCGAGTATCCCATCGCGCCGATCAGTCTTGCCGTTGACGGCGAAACGTTCTATATCGGAACGTCGGACACGGCGGCGGAAAACGAAAGCAACGGCACGATCCTGAAAGTCGAGCATACAAAATAAAGAAGAGCGGGTCTCCCGCTCTTCTTTATTCTTATCCGCGACAGCCGCAGCCGCCGCGATCCTGGGAATTCGGTCTTTGGTTCGGGTTCTGGTTCTGTCCCGCGCAGTTGGTCCCGGAAAACTCGCTGGCGGGGAACGCCATCGAGCGGAATAGTTTGCAGGGGTCGCTTTCCTCGACCGGCACCGACTCCTTGTCGGGGACGCTGTAGTCGGCAGCGTTGACCAAAAGCTGCGCCGGACGCTGCAGACGGAGCACCGAGAAGATCCCGAGCGAAACGAACAACCTGTTCCCGTCCTCGGGATCGACCAGTTCGCCGTTGGTATTCGCGGCGAGTTCCCGCGGGATCTGGTCACAGGTGCAGAAACAGCAGCCGCGAAGCGCGGTTCTGTCGCAGACCTTGACCGAGAGGGCGATGGGATCAACGGTCTCGACCACGCCGACGGGCGCGTTATTCCCCTGGTCGCGCGGAACAAAGTTACAGGACGAGGAACCGTCCGCACTGGAATAGACCTTGACGTCGCCCTCGCCGCCGTAAAGGACGGACCTCTTTTCGAGGACAGTCATTCCGAAGAACTCCTGCGCTCTTCCCTGTCCCATACAGCTTTCCAGCGTCAGCGTGATGTAATAGCGCACCGTCAGTTGATAGAACCCGCAGTTGAACTGGATGGGATCGACGCTGACGGTGCATCCGGCGACCTCGCATCCGCGCACGCGCACGTTGCAGGTCCGGTCGATGATCTCCTGCCCGAACGGGGTCAGGTAGACCCGGACGTCCTCGTAGCAGTCACGGTCGCGCGACGCGTCCAGTACCCGGTAGGTGTCGATACAGACCGTCTCGCGCCCTTGCCCGCCTGCCTGCCCGCAAATACCTCTGTTTTCAGCCATATTGCACTCCTGATATAATGATATCGGAGCCCAAGCGGGCTCCGATATCAAGATATGAATGCCGTGGCAAAACCGTGAGTGTCACATGTACTTGCGCAGGTTCTCCGAGCAATCGTCGGGGTTTGCCGAGATGGTCATGATGAGATTGAACTCGTAGCTCTCGGCGAGCTTGGCGACCTTTCCGACCAGGTACTCAACACCGGCAAGATCGTAGTTGCAGATCTTCATCGCTGCGTCGACAAAAATATCGGTGATGTCGTGATCGCTGGCGGCAAGACCCGCGATAAAGCCGTAGAGCGCGTCGGCGTTCGAGATCGCGAAAGCGGTCGTGTCGACCAGCCGCGCCTTGTGGGTGACGTCAAAGTTCAGCGTATTTCCGTATTCGACGCAGACGACCGAGCCCTTGGAAGCGGACGCGGCGTCGTTGACGAGTTCGATCAGATGTTTGGTCTTCCCCGACCCTCTTGCGCCGATGATCAATTTAACCATTTTAAGTTTCCTCCTGACTGTTGTATTGTTCTCCAATACCATTATACACGATCCAAAAGAAAAAAACAAGTATATAGAGAATTATTCACAGTTCTTTCACGATCTCTTTTTCGGCTTGATCTCCATTTTGTCGTAGCCGGGCTTGCCGAGGAGCCGGAACATATTGCGTTTGTAACTCTCGACGCCGGGCTGATTGAACGGATTGACCCCGAGCAGATAGCCCGAGATCGCACAGGCAAACTCGAAGAAATAGAAGAGATAGCCGAGCGAACGGGCGGAACGGTCCTTGACCTCGATGATGGTGTTGGGGACGCCTCCGTCGGAGTGCGCGAGCAGGGTCGCCATCATCGCGGTCTTGTTCACCTCGTCCAGTTGCTTGCCGGCAAGGTAGTTCAGTCCGTCGGTGTTGGCGGGATCAAACGGGATCTCGAACTTAGCGCCGGGATCCGAAACCGAAACGACGGTCTCGAAGATCATACGCTGTCCGTCCTGCATATACTGACCGAGCGAATGAAGATCGGTCGAGAAGATCACGGAGTCCGGCAGAATGCCCTTGCCGTCCTTGCCCTCGCTCTCGCCGAAGAGTTGTTTCCACCACTCGTTCAGCATCAGCATATAGGGTTCGTAACCGACCAGGACCTCCACGTTCTTACCGCGGCGGTAGAGGATGTTGCGGATCGCGGCGTATTTCAGAGCGTCGTTCTTTTTAAGGGAGGAGGTCGAGAGCGCCTTTTTGGCTTCCTGCGCCCCCTGCATCAGCGCGTCGACGTCGATCCCGGCGACCGCGATCGGAAGAAGACCGACGGCGGTCAGGACCGAGAACCGTCCGCCGACGTTGTCCGGCACGACGAAGGTCTCGTAGCCCTTTTCGTCGGCAAACGCTTTCAGCGTGCCGCGGCACTTGTCGGTTGTGGCGAAAATACGGGTCTTCGCCCCCTCTTCGCCGTATTTCTCGACGAGCAGGTCCTTGAAGATACGGAACGCGACCGCGGTCTCGGTCGTGGTCCCCGACTTGCTGATGACGTTCACGCAGAGTTCCTTGCCCCGGCAGATCGAGAGAAGTTCGGAGATCGCAGTCGGGCTGAGGTTATTCCCGGCGAAATAGATCTCGGGCGTATCCTTTTCCAGCGCGTTGTAGAGCGGAGACTTCACGAACTCGATCGCGGCGCGCGCGCCGAGGTACGAGCCCCCGATCCCAAGTACGAGAAAGATATCGCAGCTCCCTTTGATCCGCTCCGCCGCCGCCTTGATCCGAGCAAATTCCGCGCGGTCGTAGTCGTCGGGAAGCGTGACCCAACCGAGATAATCGCTTCCGGCGCCGTTCCCCGAGAGCAGGGTCTTGTGCGCGGCGGTAAGGTAAGGGCGAAGATTGTTGATCTCATCGTCGCGGATGAAGCCGGCGAGGAAATCGGTGTTTACTCTGACAGACATTTTTGCCTCCAAATCGTTTTTCGCATACCATTATATAACACCGTTCTCTAAATTGCAATAGATTTCCGCGCCTTTTCGCAGGTTTTTACCGCAAAACCCGGTGATATCTTACCCAAGGACCAACGCTCGCAGCATTTTTTTGAAAAGCACCCCGAACGTGACCCGCCCGACCCCGGACAGCGCCCGGATCGGGACTTCCCCGACGACCTGTTCTCCGGAGCGGAAGACGACGCGCCCGACGGTCTCCCCCTCCGCTATCGGCGCCCGTAACGAGGCGGGCAAATCGATCTCGGTCGTGATTTTCCGGTCTTCCCCGCGCCGAACGACCGACGAGAACGCGTCGTGACAAACGCGGAGCGCGTCAGAGGTCCCGCCGACGGTTTTCACCGACGGCAACTCTGTCGCCTCTCGCCGGAACACGGCGTAGTTGGCAAAGCCGTAGTCCAGTATTCGTTTGGTCTCCTCGTTTCGGATATCCCGGCTCGGCGAGCCCATCACGACGGCGATCAGGGTCATTCCGTTGCGCTCCGCCGTAGCGGAAAGACAAAACTTCGCCTTTGCCGTCGAGCCGGTCTTCAGGCCCGTCGCGCCCTGATAAAACCGGATCAGGCGGTTGGTGTTGGAGAGCGTGAACTGACCGTCCCTGATGCTGTCCATCCAGGTCGAACTGTATTTCAGGATATCCTTGTGCGAGATCAACTCCCGGGACATCAGGGCGATATCCCGCGCGCTGCACCGATGGTCAACCGTCGTGTCGTCAAGCCCCGTCACGTTCTCAAAATGCGTGTTTTTCATCCCGAGTTCCCCGGCGCGGCGGTTCATTTCGGAAACGAACGCCTCTTCGCTTCCCGACGTGAATTCAGCGAGCGCGACGGCAGCGTCGTTTGCCGAACTGATGACGGCGCATTTGATCATCTCCTCGACCGAGAGGGTTTCCCCGGGGGATAAGAACACCTGCGACCCGCCCATCGAGGCGGCGTATTCGCTGACCGGGACGGGATCGGTCAGCTTGAACCGCCCGGCGTCCAACGCCTCCATCACAAGGAGCAAGGTCATTATTTTGGTGACCGACGCGGGCGGGAACGCCTCGTCGGCGTTCTGCTCGAAGAGGACGGTCCCGGTCGACGCCTCCATTAAGATCGCGCCCCGCGCGTCGACCGTCATCTCGCCCGCCGTCGGTGCGAGCACGCCCGCGTCGGCGTCGTCCTCCGACGCCGTGCAGAAGAGCGAGAGATAGGAGAAGACCAGAACAAATGACAAAAGAAAAAAGAGCAACCGTTTCACGCCTGTACCTCCGTATACCGTTTGCTCGAATGTATGCGGAGAAGAAAAAGGTTAGAACGGTTTGCTCTTTTGCTTGGAAGCAAGGTATTCGCTTCGGAGCATGGCGTAGATCTTGATATCGCGGAACTCGTTTTTGACGAGCAGGGCTGATCGAGCGATCCCCTCGAACTGCATCCCGACCTTTTGCATCACGCGTTCGCTGGACGAGTTCTCGGCGACGCACTTGGCTTCGACGCGGTTCAGCACCATCCGGCGGAACGCGAAATCCAGCACCGTCGCCAGCGCCTCGCCGGCGTATCCCTGCCCCCGGAACGCTGGGTTCAGAACGTAGCCGACCTCGGCGTACCGGTGCTCGGGATAGATCGCCGAAAAACCGCAGGTGCCGATCATCTTTCCCGTGCTTTTCAAAACGATCGCCCAATCGTAATACTTGCCGTCGCGGTAGCGGTCCTGCAGATAGTCGATATAGTTGCGCGTATGCTCGACGTTCGGGTGCGGGTCCCAAAGGAGATATTTCGTGACGTCCGGATCCTTTGAGTACTCGTACATATCGGGCGCGTCGGTGATGCGGATCCGACGGAGAAGAAGACGGTCGGTCGTAAGATCCGGGATCTTCTTGAACAGATTTGTCAGCCATCCGCTCCGGAACATAGTCCGCCCTCCTTCGGTTTTTTTCGCTTTTATTGTAACATAGTTCGGCGGGATTGGCAAGCGTTTTGTAAATTATTATTAAACTCGGGGCGAAACCTTGCACTTTCAAACGAATTATGCTATGATAAGATAGAAAAAGAAAGGCAAAGGAGATATGCCTTGAACGACATTGATAACCGGGACAACGAGCCGAAAAAGAAGCGGAAGTTCCGCCTGTTCGACAGCCAGCGCGAGGGTAAGGGCGTCACGAAAGAACAGGCGCAAAACGAGGGCACGGGTCTGAAACGCTTTTTCCGGCTGTATAAGGACAACCTCGGAAAACTGTTTTCGCTGAATATCATGATGGTGCTGGGGTGTATCCCGCTCCTGTTCGCCATCCTTGCTCTGTCGGGGACGGTATCGCGCGAATTTGCCGCCCCTGCGTCCGACGTCTTCCCCCTGATCCGCGCCGAGAGCGCGGGGCAAGCCGCCTCGACCCCTGCGGATCTCGTCGTGCTTGCGGTCGACGGACTGCAGAAACTGGATCGCGCGCCGACTTTCTGGACCTATTTCTTCTTCGGTCTTTCGGGGCTTACCGCGTTTACGTTCGGGTTCGTCAACGTGGGCGCCGCGTACGTCACGCGCGGGATCGTCATGGGCGACCCGGTCTTCCCCTACTCGGATTTCTTCTACGCCATCAAGCGCAACTGGCGGCAGGGTTTGATCTACGGGATCATCGATTTTCTCATCCTCGGGCTGCTCGGGTTCGATCTGTATTACCTCTTTACCACCGCCAACCGGGTCTTCGAGTTCTTCCTGTTCTGGACGACCGTCGTGATCGCGATCGTCTATATCTTCATGCGGTACTATCTCTACGTGCAGATGGTGACCTTTGACCTTTCGATCCGCAAACTGCTGAAAAACTCGCTGATCTTCGCGATCCTCGGGATGAAGCGGAACTTCCTTGCGCTTCTCGGAACGCTCATTCTGGTGTTTATCAACGTGATGTGCCTCTTCGGATTGGGCGGCTTCCTGATCTTCCTCGGGATCGCGATCCCGCTGATGTTTTTGTTCGCGCACGTCCGCTTCATGGGAACGTACGCCGCGTACTATAAGATCAAGGAGATCATGATCGACCCCCTGCAGAATGAAGCCGGGGAACAGAACGAGAAAAACGGTCCCGACGAACTGAGCGAGGGGACCTGAGCCGTTTGACAAGGAGGGGTGAACCGTGAAACTGATCGAGCCGTCGGCGGAATACGCCCAAAAGATCAGGGCGTACCGTCAGGAATTTCTCGATTGCGGGAGTTCGATGGACGGAATGGGTCCGCTCCGTCACTACGAAGACCCGTTGGAGTGGATCAGGGTTTCCGACCTCTACAAACGTCCCGAGACCCTCCCAAAGGGAAAGGTCATCGCGACGCAGTATCTGTTCGTCCGGGAAGAGGACGACAAGATCGTGGGGATGATCCAGATCAGGCACTATCTCAACGATTATCTCGCCAAATACGCCGGGCATATCGGGTATTCGGTCGCACCGAGCGAGAGGCGAAAAGGTTACGCGTCGCTGATGTTGAAGACCGCCCTGCCGTTCTGTCGGAAGATCGGGCTGGACCGGGTGCTGATCACCTGTATCAAGGACAACGAGGGCAGCAGACGCACCATCTTAAAAAACGGCGGTCAATACGACGGCACCGTCTACGAGCCCGACGAGCGGGTCGACATCGAACGCTACTGGATCGACCTGACGGAAATCTAATAACAGAACACGAGCGGAGCAAGCCGACGGGCGCTCCGCTCTTTATTTGTCCTTTGTTAGAAGCTCCTCGACCGTGACGAAACGGTAGCCCCGCGAGAGCAGTTCGGGGACGATCCTTTCCAAGGCGTGCAAGGTATTGTCGCCGGGACAGGTGTAGTCGTGAAAAAGGAGGATATCCCCGTCCTTGACCGTTTTCAGAACGTCCCGCGCGATCGCATCCGCCGGCTTCCCCGTCCAATCGCGGGTATCCAGCGTCCAGAACACGGTTCGGTAGCCGAGAGACGCCAGCGCCTCGTCGAGCGCCGGGGTGCATTGTCCCTCCGGAGGTCGGAAGTAGCGCGGCGCACGCCCCGAGACCCGCTCGATGATCTCGGCGGTCTTTAATATACCCGCTTTCAGTTCCCCGGCGCTTTTCCCGCGCGTCACGTGGTCAAAGGAATGATCCTCGATCTCGTGCCCGGCTGCGACCGCCATCTTAAGCGGCTCGGGATAGTATTCGGCGTTACACCCGAGGATGAAAAAGGTCGCCTTGACCGAGTACTTTTCAAGCAAACCCAGTATGCGTTTGGTCCTGCCGGGGTGCGGTCCGTCGTCAAAGGTCAGCGCGACCCTGGGAGACCCGCCGGCGTCGGCGGAAACACGCACAAGGATGATCCCATCAAAGACCAAGAGAAAGCAAAGGACAAGCGCCGTTAAGCGCCGGAATGCCGCTCTCATTTCCCCGTCCGCCCGGTGAGTTCGTCCATCGTGCCGAACCGATAGCCCGCCGCACGGCATTCGTCGATCAAACGCCCGAGGATCGCGGCGTTCGTCGCCGACGTCGGATGAAGAAGCATGACCGCGCCCGGGTGCAGATTATCTATGATCTTTTTTAGGGCGTAGTCCGCGCTCGGCTGTTTGTCGTTTGCCCAATCGGCGTACGCGAAACTCCAGAAAACCGTCGTGTACCCGCGTTCCTTGGCAACGGCAAGGTTCTCCCACTTGAAACACCCCTCGGGCGGACGGTAATACTTTGCGATCTCCCTGCCCGTCTTCTCACGGAACAGGATCTCGAGATCCGAGAGTTCTCTTCGCATCTCGTCGTCTGTCGCGCGCGCCATATTGTGATGGTGCGCCGTGTGATTGCAGACCAGATGCCCCTCGTCCAACATCCGCGCGACAAGCTCGGGGTTCGCAACGAGAAAATGAGAAAGGATAAAGAACGCGCCGGGAACGCTCTTCTCTTTCAGCGTGTCGAGTATCTTCGCCACGTTGCCGTTCTCGTACCCAGCGTCAAAGGTCAGGTAAAGGACCGGATCGTCGGGATGATCTCTGTCCGCGTAATAGCCGTCGTAGTCGGAGAGAGAGGAAAACTCGGCGGGCAGATCAGGGACCCGATGCTCCGAGTTCCGCTTAACGTACCATCGCATCTCGGTACAGTCGCGCGCAACGGGCGACGCGGCGGGCGAACCCGAGAGCGGGATCAGTACGGATAACAGACAAGCCAACCATTTCATAAAAAACCTCCGGGACCGATTTGGATCCCGGAGATATTTTGCGCGTTGCAGGGGTAAATTCAAACCAAAAAAGTTCTGTCAAACCAGCCAAAAGAGGGCAAAATGAGCGAATGATCAGGTGTCCGTTTCCGTCATTACGGCATAAGACAACGGAGCAAGCAAAAAAGCCCCTGTTACCGTTCTGCCCTTGTTTATATCTCTATATTTTTTCATAAGAGAGAGCTTCAAAACGCTTTGTGAACGATTTATGAACACAAAAACAGCGCTTTTTCCTGCTTTTCTCCGATATACAAGGAGTTCTTCGTCGAGGTGCTCGATCGCAAACGAGCCGGAGGTGAACGCGGGGTGCTCGAAACGCAGTTTTCCGATCTTCCGATAAGCGGCGTGAAGGTCTTGATCCTCGTTTCCCCACGGGTACGGCATGCGGTTCATCGGGTCGGCGTATCCCTCCATCCCGACCTCGTCGCCGTAGTAGATCATGGGGCGCCCCGGGAACGTTGCCGCCATCAGGTACGCAAGTACCAGACGCCTCTTTGCGATGTCGTACTCTTCCCTCGTCATCCTGACGTCTTTCAACTGCCGCACGGTCCGTCCGTTCTCTTTTTCTCCGCCGAGGGCGGTCAAGGCGCGCGGCGTGTCGTGCGAACCCAGGAGGTTCAGTTGGTTGTCGCGCACCTCGCGCGGCATATTGGGCAGCACCTCGCCGACGTAGTATTTCAGAGCGTCGGTCCTGCCCTCCCGGATATAATCGAGCGCCGCCGTCCGGAACGGATAGTTCATCACGCCGTCCAGTTCTCGTCCGAGATAGTATTCCTTTCGTTTACCGTAGGCGATCTTGTTCGACGCGTCCTCCCAGACCTCGCCGTACAGCACGTTATCGCTTGACACGGCGTTCAGCCGCTCCTTGATCTCGCGGATAAAGCCGTCGGAGAGTTCGTCCGCCACGTCCAGCCGAAAGCCCTTGACGCCGAGCACGGCGTAGTGGTCGATCACGCCGTTTTTTCCGGCGAAATAGGCGCGGCAGGACGGTTCGTCCGGGTTGATGCGCGGCAGGATCGGGATATCCCACCAACATTCGTATTGATCGGGAAAATGCCGGAAGTTATACCATCCGTAATAGGGCGACGTCTTCCCCTGGCAGGCGCCGACGTTTGAAAAACGCCCTTTTTGGTTGAAATACACGCTGTCAGAGCCGGTGTGGTTGAACACGCCGTCAAGCAGAACGCCGATCCCGCGCTGTTTCGCCTCGCGGATCAGCTCCGAGAGGTCGTTTTCGTCCCCGACCAGGGGGTCGATCGTCATATAGTCGGAGGTGTCGTAGCGGTGGTTGGAGGGCGAGAGGAAGATCGGAGAAAGATAGATCAGGGACACGCCGAGCGATGCGATCTCGTCCAGTTTTTCGGTCACGCCCGACAGGTTACCGCCCCAGACACGGTTATTCTTCATCGGCGCGCCGGGATACGCCGGGTATTCGACGTCATGAGAGTTCCAGTCGGAAACGAACTCCATCCCCTCGGGGACGGGCGTATCCTTTCCGCGGCGATAGCGGTCGATAAAGACCTGATAGACCGCGCCGCGGTCGTTTTCCCCGACGGTCCTCGGAAAGTCGGTGACCGTCAACTGAAACGCCTCTCCCTCGGCGGGCGGCGTCAAAGAGAAAACCAGTTGCCCTTGCGGGCGTCTGTGCATCCACACCCTGCCGATCGCGGTCTCGGCGTAAAACGAGAGGAACCAAAGACCGACGGGCAGTTTCCCGGTCAGTTCCAGCACGTAAGCGTCGGACGCGCCGAAAAGACCTTCCCAATCGAGTGAGAAGGTCTCTTCTTTTTGCCCGTCGCCGGAGGCGACGGCGGCGACGACGGCGCGTGCGCCGATCTGCCGCGGAACGAAGAAGCGGAACGCGACGCGCTCCCCGACCGGCGCGGCGCGCCGGTCAAGGTAGGTCTCGTTTCCGCATCTTCCCTCGTATTTCCCGGCAACCGAAAGGATGCCGGCGGGGTCCAAACGAAGTTCAGACAAGGGGTTCACCGCCCACGGGATCAATGTGCCAGATCTCGTTCGCGTAGTGCTTGATGGAAACGTCGCTCGAGAAGCGGCCCGACCGCGCGATATTGATCAGCGACTTCCGGTTCCATTCCTGACGGTTACGGTAATCGTTCAGGGCGCGTTCCGCCGTCACGCAGTAGGCGTCGAAATCGGCAAGGCACATGAACGGATCGGCGACGGTATAGCCGCCGTTGATAAGATAATCCGCGATATGCGAGAAATCCTGTCCGCCGATGGGATACCAGAGACGGTCGATGGTGCGGTGCAACGCCTCGGAGGAATGGTAGAACTCGCGCGCGATATACCCGTGCCGCCAGAGTTCGTCGACCTCGTAGGTGTTGAGACCGAAGATATAGATATTCGGGTCGCCCACGCTGTCAAGGATCTCGACGTTCGCGCCGTCGAGGGTACCGAGCGTCAGGGCGCCGTTCATCATCAGTTTCATGTTCCCGGTCCCGCTCGCCTCTTTACCGGCAAGCGAGATCTGCTCGCTGATATCCGCCGCGGGGATCAGGATCTCGGCAAGACTGACGTTGTATTCCTCCATAAAGACCAGTTTCAGACGGTCGCGCGTCAGCGGGTTGTTTTCGAGTTCGCGGCTGAGGAAATTCAGGAAGCGGATCAGTTTTTTCGCCATCTGGTACCCCGGCGCGGCTTTGGCGCCGAAGATAAAGGTCTGTTTCGGGATGACCGACGCGGGATTGTCGCAGATCTCCTGATACATCGAGAGGATCTTCAGGGCGTTCAGCAGCTGCCGTTTGTATTCGTGCATCCGCTTGACCTGTACGTCGAAGACCGAGGTCGGATCGATGATCTGTCCCGTCTTTTCCTTGACGTAGGCGGCAAAACGCTCCTTGTTCTTGAGTTTCACGTCGCCGAGTTTTTCGAGAACAGCAGGATCGTCGGCAAATTTGGCAAACTGCTCCAGTTCTTCGGGATGCTCCGCGAACCCGTCGCCGATACACTCTTTCAGAAGCGAGGTCAGCCCGGGGTTCGCAGACAGCAGCCAGCGGCGGTGAAATACGCCGTTGGTCACGTTGGTGAACTTCCAGGGGGTCATCTTGTAAAAGTCGTGGAACACGGTCTTTTTTAAGATATCGCTGTGCAGAGCGGACACGCCGTTGACGGTGTGAGAGCCGACGACCGAGAGGTTCGCCATCCTCACCTGTCCGTATCCAACCACCGCCATCCGCGAGATGCGGTCCCAATCGCCCGGATAAAGTTTCCAGAGATCGGCGCAGAGCCGCCGGTTGATCTCCTCGACGATCATATAGATGCGCGGGAGTTTCAAGCGGAACAGGTCGACGCGCCAGCACTCCAACGCCTCGGGCATAACGGTGTGGTTGGTGTAGGTCACGGTCTTGACGACGGTGTCCCACGCGTCCTCCCACGAATAGGAGTACACGTCCATCAGGATCCGCATCAGTTCGGGGATGCAGAGCGCAGGGTGCGTATCGTTGATATGGATCGCGATGCGGTCGGAGAAACCGGCAAGCGAGCCGTAGGACGCGTAGTAATCGCTGAAAATGCTTTGCAGCGACGCAGAAACGAGGAAGTACTGCTGGGTCAGGCGAAGCAGCTTGCCCTCGTCGTGGTTATCGGGCGGATAGAGTTGTTTCGTGATCTCCTCGGCGCGGCTGGTCTCCTCCAGCGACTTGACGTAGGTCCCCTGCGTCGAAAAACCGAGGGTCGGGACCGCCGCCTCTTTGGCTTTCCAGAGCCGGAGAGTATTGACGGCGTTGGTGGTCGTGCCCGGGATCATCAGGTCGAAGGCAACGGCGCGCACCTCGTCGTATTCGGTATTGGTGATCTTGAGCTGTCCGTTCTCCCAGCTTTCGCTGATCTGCCCGCCGAAACGGACCGACATGCTCTTTTCGGGGCGTGCGATCAGCCACGCGCCGCCGTGCTCGATCCACTGATCGGGGATCTCGACCTGCTCACCGTCGACCAGTTTCTGACGGAACAGACCGTTCTCATAAAGAAGCGAGTAACCCGATGCGGAATAATCAAGCGCAGAAAGACTGTCCATAAAGCAGGCGGCAAGACGCCCGAGCCCCCCGTTCCCGAGCCCGGGATCGGTCTCGCAGGCGAAAACGGAGGCAAAATCCCGTCCGTAACCGGAGAGCACCTCGTCCAGCGCCTGGCGCATCCCGAGGTTATTCACGTTCTTTTCAAGAGAGCGCCCGACAAGGAACTCCATACAGAGGTAACAGACCTTTTTGCTCTTCGCCGCTTTGATCCGCTTTTTGAAAAGCGAGCGGTTCTTGTTCATCACGTCCTTGACGACGGCGACGACGGCGCGGTACAGTTGCTCGTCGGTCGCCTCCTCGGGGTTGCCGATCCCGCGGGAGAGCAACTTCGCCTCGATCAGTTTTTTGAGCGCGGCGGAGGTCATACGGGGCTCCTCTTTTTTGGTCTCGGTTTTCGGTCTCACGGTCTTTGCAGTCATCGGATATGCCTTTCGTAGGGTGGATTAAGGGGATCAGAGCCCCCGGTATAGCGAGAGATATTTCTTTGCGGAGCGGTCCCAGGTAAAGTCGGTCTTCATCGCTCCCGCGATCAGTTTTCCCCACTCCTCCGGGTTGCGGTAGAGCGAGAGCGCGTCCTTGACGCGGAACAGCAGTTCGTGGGCGTTGTAGTTGTTAAAGACGAAGCCGTTTGCGTTCTCCTGTCCGTACGGGATGATCGTGTCGTACAGTCCGCCGACGGCGCGCACGACCGGGACGGTCCCGTAGGAGCAGGCGATCATCTGCGCCAGCCCGCAGGGCTCGGTACGCGAGGGCATCAGGAAGAGGTCGGCGGAGGCATAGAGCCGCTTGGAGAGGGCGCGGTCGAATTTGATCAGCGCCCGCATCCTGCCGGAATGCCGTCCCTCGATCTCTTTCAGGGTCTGCTCGTAGTCGGCGTCGCCCGTCCCGAGGATCACGAACTGCAGATCCGAGCAAAGCAGCTCGTCAAGGATGCAGGTCAGAAGATCGACGCCCTTGGCGCGGGCGAGCCGCGTGATCATCACGACCAGCGGAACGTCGCGCCGGACGGGCAGTCCCAGTTCGTTCTGAAGCGCCGCCTTGTTCTTGGCTTTGCCCTCCCAAACGTCGGAGAGCGAGTACGGCTGAACGATCTCCCCGCCCTTGTCGGGCGAAAAATACGTGGTGTCGATCCCATTGATGATCCCCGACAGTTTATGCCCGTTGGCGTTGATCACGTGCTGAAGTCCGAACGCGAAATACGCCTGACGCAACTCGCACGCGTAGTTCGGGCTGACCGTCGTAACGCGGTCCGCGACCACGATCGCCCCTTTCATCAGATTGATGCAACCGTCGTACTCGACGACGGGGCGATACAGCTCGTCCAGACCGAAAATATCCCCGAGGATCGCGGGATCGTATTTTCCCTGGTATTCGATGTTGTGAATGGTGTAGACCGTCTTCACGCGGCGGAGCGCGTCGACCCGCGCGTATTTAGTGCGGAGGTAGACGACGGTCAGGGCGCTTTGCCAGTCGTTTGCGTGGAGGACGTCCGGGACCTTGCCCGTTTTGATAAGGAATTCGACGACCGCCATCGAGAAATAGGCGAAGCGTTCCCCGTCGTCGAACTGTCCGTAGAGATCGGGACGGAGAAAATACTGTTCGTTATCGACGAAATAGTAGGTCACGCCGCCGAGGTCGGTCGTGTAGATCCCGACGTAGGCGTCGCGCCAGACGTACTTGAAACGGAACTCGGTGACGAAACGGAAGGTCGAGGAAAGTTTTTCGGGCACTTTTTTCTTGTAATACGGCAGAATGACGCTGACGTTATCTTCCGGCGAGGCGGCCTTGACTGCCTGCGGAAGCGCGCCCATCACGTCGCCGAGCCCGCCGCTGGCGGCAAACGGCGCCGCTTCGCTTGTGACGTACAGGATATCCACGGTCTTCTCCTTTCGTTTTTCAGATGCGTTTGTTCTTGGCGATATAGAACGGGGCGGTCTCCGCGCCCGAAAGCGTCTGGTCGTCCGAGATCACGACGTTCTTATCCGACACGATGCAGTTGAGCGAACTGCCCGCGCCGACGTATGTCCCGCCGAAGAGGATCGAGTTCTTGACGGTCGCGCCGCGCGATACCTTGACGCCGCGGAACAGAACCGAGTTCTCGACCTTTCCCTCGATCACGCAGCCGTCGGCGATCAAGGCGTCGCTGACGCTGCACCCGTCTCGGTAGACCGTCGGGGGCGAGTTGTGGACACGGGTATAGATCGGACGCTCCCATTTCCCGAGAATGGCGTTTCGGACCGAGGCGTCCTTGGTCAGGAGCATATTCGCCTGATAGTATTCGAGGAACGAAGTGACCGGAATCACGACGTCGTTGAAGCAGTACGAGAAGAACCGACGCTTTTCGGGCGAGTGCATGATGATATCGTCGGTAAAACTGTGATAGTTCCGCGCGACCGCCTCGTCAAGCGAACGGACGAGAAAATCGGTCGAGAGAACGAAGAGACGGATCGAGCGGAGCGGGTGGTCGGGATCGAACCCGGTGGATTTGACGATGTCGGTGACCCGTCCTTTCGCGTCCGCCTGGATCGCGGTCTGCGGGATGCGCGTGAGTTCGCCCATCTTGCTCTGCACCGTGACGAACGTGACCTCCGCCTCGTTTGCCCGATGGAAGTCGATCACGTCGCCGAGGTCGATATTGCAGAGGTGGTCGCTGTCGGTCAGAACGACCGTGTCGCTCGTCAACTCGAGGATACGGTCACGGATGCTGCGCAGTGCCTCCAGACGGTAGGAGTAGACCATCCCGTCCGCCTGACGCGCTTCCTGCCCGGGAGATAGGATCTTGATACCGCCAGAACGGCGCGCCAGATCCCAGTCCTTGCCCGAACCGATGTGGTTGACGAGCGAGCGGAAGTTGTAGTTGGCGATGATGTTGATGTCGGTGATGTCCGAGTTGACCATATTCGAGAGCGCAAAGTCAACCAGCCGATAGCGGCACGCAAACGGGATGGCGGCGACCGTGCGGTCGGAGGTCAGAAGCGAGAGCGTATTGCTGTTCAGGTTTGAAAAGATGAAGCCGGTCGTACTCATTTCGTTTCCACCGTCCCTTCCACGTTTTCAGTCACGTCGCTGCCTTTGGCGATCACCGTGATGCGGTTCTTTCCGGCGTTGGGGTCCCCCACCGTGACCCCTGAACGGATCACGGTCTCGCTGTCCACGATGGAGTAATACACCTTTGCGCCGGGTTCGACCACGACGTCGTCCATAATGACGGAGTTGCAGATCTCGGCGCCCTGACCGATGACCGAACCGCCCGAGATGACCGAGTGTTTTACGGTCCCGTAGATCGAGCAGCCCTCGGAGATCATCGACGACTGGATCGACGCGGTCTTCCCGATGAACTGCGGCGAGCGCGCCGAGTTGCGGGAATAAATGCGGAAGAACCGCTGACGAAGATCGAGTTCCGGTTTTTCCGCGAGGAGGTCCATATTCGCCTCCCACAGACTGCCGATGGTCCCGACGTCTTTCCAGTAGCCCGTGAAAGGATAGGCAAACAGCCGCTCGCCCGAACGGAGCAGGTTCGGGATGACGTTTTTACCGAAATCCTTGGAGGATTTAGGATCGTTCTCGTCGATCTCGAGGTATTCGAGCAGGACGTTGGTCGAGAACACGTAGATGCCCATCGACGCCTGGTCGTTCTTGGGTTCTTTCGGTTTTTCCTCGAACTCGTAGATCGAGCCGTCCTCGCGGGTATTGCAGATACCGAAGCGCGACGCCTCCTCGATCGGGACGGTGATGGTCGCGACGGTGCAAGCCGCTTTCTTCTCCTTATGGAACGCGAGCATCTTCGAGTAATCCATCTTGTAGATATGGTCGCCCGAAAGGATCAGCACGTAGTCGGGATCGTACTTCTTGATGAAGTCGATGTTCTGATAGATCGCGTTTGCCGTGCCCTTGTACCAGTCGGCGTTCTTGCCGTTCTGGTAGGGAGGAAGAACGGTCAGTCCCCCGCGGATCCGGTCCAGATCCCACGCGGCGCCCTTTCCGATATAGTCGTTCAGGGCAAGCGGCTGGTACTGCGTCAGGACCCCGACCGTATCAATGCCGGAGTTGATGCAGTTGGACAGCGGAAAATCGATGATCCGATACTTTCCGCCGTAGTTGACCGCGGGTTTCGCCGTCTTGCTGGTCAGGGCGTACAGTCGGCTTCCCTGACCGCCGGCGAGCAGCATGGCGATACATTCTTTCTTGCAATACATATCGTTCTCCCTTTCGGTTAATCGATCTTTTGATAACGGATCGCGTCGGTTTTCGGGCTCTTTTTGACCTTTTTCAGAACGTACCCGGAGAAAGGCGGCAAGGTCAGTGGGATCGCCCAACCGTTCCCCGCTTTCTTTGCCTTGATCTCGGGGCGGCTCTCCCCGGTCCCGCACGCCTCGAACAGGATCTCCCACGCCTGTCCGCGCTTTGCGGGAAGCAGGACGCGGTTCTCGGACCCCGAGAACGAGATCACGACCGTGATCTCCTCTCCTTTGGCGTCGCGCCGGACGAAAGAAACCAGGTTCCCCGCCGCATTGTCGGCGTCGATCCACGAAAAACCGTCGGGATCGAAGTCGATCTCCCACAGTTCGGGGCGGGTCAGGTAAAAACGGTTCAGACTGGCAACGTATTCGCGCGTTTCCCGGTGCATCGGGTAATCGAGCATGAACCATTCCAGCCCGCGCTTGTAGTCCCACTCGGAAAACTGCGCGTATTCGCAGCCCATAAAGAGCAATTTCTTGCCGGGATAGGTCATCTGCAAGAGGAGCGCGCAGCGAAACTGCCGGAACTTGTCCTCGTAGCTCCCCGCGATCTTGCCGATCAGCGACTTTTTCCCGTGGACCACCTCGTCGTGCGTGATCGGAAGAACGTAGTTCTCGCCGAAAGCGTACATCAGGGGGAAATTCAGGGCATGGTGGTGATATTTGCGGAACACGGGATCGGTCGCCAGATACTCGTAAAAGTCGTTTGCCCACCCCATGTTCCATTTGAGATTGAACCCGAGCCCGCCCTCCGATACCGGATGCGTGACCCCGGCAAACGAGGTGCTCTCCTCCGCGATCATCAGAACGTCGGGAAACTCGGAGAACAGCACGGCGTTCAGCTTTTGGAGAAACGCGACCGCTTCGGGGTTCTTGTTGCCTCCCTCGGAGTTGGGGATCCACTCGCCGGGCAAACGGTCGTAATCGAGGTAAAGCATCGAGGCGACGGCGTCGACCCGCAGTCCGTCGATATGGAACTCGCGGAACCAATACAGGGCGTTTGAGATCAGATATGACTGCACTTCCTCGCGCCCGAGATCGAAGAAGCGGGTGCCCCAGGAGCGGGACTCCATCCGGTCCTTGCCCTGGTATTCGTAGAGTGGATGCCCGTCGAACTCAAACAGCCCCCATTCGTCTTTCGGGAAATGGGCGGGGACCCAGTCGAGGAGCACGCCGATCCCTGCGCGGTGCATCGTGTCGACAAAGTAGCGAAAATCGTCGGGCGTCCCGAAACGCGACGTCGGTGCGTAGTAAGCGCAGACCTGATACCCCCACGATCCGTCGAACGGATATTCTGCGATCGGCATCAGTTCGACGTGCGTATAGCCCATCGTTTTGACGTAGGACGCCAGCCGGTCGGCAAGTTCGCGGTAGGTGAGGTATTCCCCGTTTTCCCCGCGGTCGAACGACGCGGGATGGATCTCGTAGATATTGACGGGTGCCGAAAGATAGTGCCCCTTGGGAGATACGGAGACCGCCTGTTTGCGGTATTCCAGCCATTTTTGGTCGCCGAAAGAATAATCGCTCCCGTCCGTGATGATGCTCCCGCCGTCGTCGCCGCCCTTGGAATACAGCGCGTACGGGTCGCCTTTGCAGTGCGCTTTCCCGCCCGAGATGACGAGATATTTGTAGACCGAACCGGCAAGCGAAGCGTCAGACTTGACCGTCACTTCAAAAACGCCCTTTTCGGTGACGCGCTTCATCTGAAATCCGCCGTCCCATCCCGCAAAATCCGAAATGACGCGGACCTCGTCGGCGCGGGGCGCCCAGGTGCGGAACGTATAGAAAAAGGAACCGTCCGATCCAGTCATCTGACAACCGAGGTAACGGTACGCGGAGTAGAGCGTTCCCTGGTGAAAGAGAAACTCGTCGGTTTCCCTTCCGCGCGACCGTCCGAACCCGGACACGACCTGTACCATCGGACAAATTCCTTTCGCTTTATTTTATTATAACAATTCTAACATACTATAATACCATTGTCAAGCAAACAGAGTAAAACTTTTATAAAAAAAGTACAAACGAACAGGCAAAAGGTGTCGTTCGTTTGTACTATTTGGGGAAAACGATTGTCAAAGGACGATTTCTCTGTGCCTGACGACGTGACAGTTGACGTTGACCGCGACCGGAAGTCCTGCGATATGGGTCGGTCCGACCTCGATCTTGACGGCAAACGCGGAGGTGTCCCCCCCGAACCCCTGCGGTCCGATCCCGAGCGCGTTGATGCGGTCGAGGATCTTGTCTTCCAGCGCCGCGTACTCCGGGTCGGGATGACGGTCGGAGAGCGAGCGCGTCAGAGCGCGTTTGGCAAGCAGGGCGCACCCCTCGAAATCCGAGCCGATCCCCACCCCGACCGTCACGGGGGGACAGGGGTTGGACCCGGCTTTTGAAATTGCGCCGACGACGAAATCGACGATATCGTCGGGTTTTGCCGAGGGGGTGAACATCTTGAGCGCGCTCATATTTTCGCTCCCGAAGCCCTTGGGCGCGGCGATCAGTTTCAGCTTGTCGCCGGGAACGGTACGGATATGCAGGATCGCCGGGGTGTTGTCGCCGGTATTCACGCGGTGGAAGAGCGGGTCGCGCACGACGGAACAACGAAGTTTACCGTCAAAGTACGCCTCTTTCACGCCGACGTTGACCGCGTTTTCCAGCGTGTCGCCCTCGATATGTACCAGGGCGCCCACCTCGGCAAACACCACCGCCATCCCGGTATCCTGACAGATCGGAAGCCCCTTTTCCGCCGCGACGGCGTCATTCTCTCTGATGGCGGCAAGGACCCCGCGCGCAAGTTCGCTGCGCTCGCATTTGATCGCTCCGTCCAGTCGCTCCAGGACGTCCTCGCCGATCACGCTGTTCGCCGAAAGAAACAGGTCGCGCACTGCGTCCGACACGGCGCGCGCTTCGATCCGTCTGATCTGATCTTGCATACTATTTCCTCCCCGGGATAAGCGCCCCGGTAACGTCCGGAGGCAGAAACGCCGTTTCCATCTCGCGATACAAACGCGCCGTTTCCCGTTTCGCTCGTCTTTTCCATTTCATTTTATCATTATTTTGCTTTATAATCAAGTAGAGAGCCGAAAGAAACCCGAAAAGAAGCGAAAAACATTTCCGCACGGGAAAACACAGGCACCAAATGCCGGCGTAGATGAACTCAAACGCAAACCGGAACGCGCGCTCGGTCTGTTTACCGAAAAGAGACAGAAAAACGAAGCGGGAAAGGAAGAACCCCCCAAGACAGAACGAAAGATGGACGGGTCTTCCCCGTCCGCCGAGTACCGTCGCGTCATAGAGGACCAGATAAAGACCGGTCAAAAGAGTGAGGAAGAGGTCCAATAAAAAAGGAACGATCCCGACGCGCCGCTTCGGTCTTCCTTTTCGTTTTTTCGCTCTGGGAAACGGGAGCAATCGGTCGGGATACTCGCCCGAGATCGCCCCCCGAAAAAACCGGACGGCGACCGAAACAGCACCTGCCGTCAGACCAAAGAGAAAAAGCGTCAGATATGCGCGCGTCATCCACGCCTCCCGAAGACGCCGCCCCTCTTTTCCTGCTTTTCTCCGATATATACGATCCCGTTGATCTTTCCGACGGCGGATACCCGCCCGCTGTCAAGAGATAAGACCGTGATGCGCAGTCCCTCCCCGTCGACCGAAAGTTTTCCAGCCCCGGTCTCAAGAACGATCTCCTCCTCGTCAAAGGAGAGAACGCCCGTGACGTCGGTGATCTCGATGATCTTCCGGTCCGTGACGACGATCTTACGTTCTCTTTCGCTTCCGTTTCCGTTTTCCGGCATAACAAAACACCCCGCAATCAAGTAATATACTCTATGCGGGGTGAATTGTTGTTATGAATTGTCAGTTCAAGACCTCGTACATATCGGCGGCTGCCTCTTTTCTGACCGTATCGCGGACGTCGGTCACACGCACGCGAAGGACCCTCTGGCCGAAGCCGACCTCGATCACGTCGCCGACCTTCACGTCGTAGGACGCTTTCGCGACCTTTCCGTTGACCGAAACGTGACTGGCGTCACAAGCGTCGTTCGCAACGGTTCTCCGTTTGATGATCCGGGATACCTTCAGGAACTTGTCAAGCCGCACGGATACTTACCGAAATCAGCCGTTGATGGCGTCCTTCAGGGCCTTGCTCGCAGCGAAAGCGGGGCGCTTGGAAGCGGGGATCTTGATGGCAGCGCCGGTGGCGGGGTTCTTACCCATTCTCGCCTTGGTGGTCTTCACTTCGAAGCTACCGAAGCCGATGAGCTGGATCTTGTCCCCATCCTTCAGGGCGTTGACGATGGCGCCGATGGCAGCGTTGACGGCAGCCTCAGCCTCTTTCTTCTTGAGTCCGGATTCTTTCGCGACGACGTCGATCAGTTGGGTCTTGTTCATGATTTGGTTCCCTTTCTTTTGTTTTATTTTGGGGTTTCCGATTGTCATTATACCATTAACTTTCGGAAATATCAATCCCTTTTTAGATATTTTTTTCGTTTTTTTCAATTTTTTTTGGTTTTTTGGTCACAATTTCCCATATCTTACTAATTTCAGGGTGAAAATCTCCCCTTAAACTTGACGGAATGCCTCTTTGTGCAAATTGACTAAATCTCTTTTTGGTCTTTCTTTGACCGGGGGTGGAGAGCAAATCTGCGAACGAGCGGCATTGACATGACGTCATTCGGGGCGATCGTCCGGAGCAAAAGGCAGAGCGGAAAGTAGAGCGCAAAGGAGGTCAAAAGGAGGACGCACGTCGCCGCGGCGCCGCTCCGTTCCGGCACGATCGAGTGCGTCAGATATCCGAGTGCAAACGAAAGCGAAGTCGGAAGAAGTGGGCGGATAAACGCTCCGCTCTCCGTCGGTTGCCGGAACACCACGTGCAGGCAGACCAGATTGACCGTCGCGGCGACGCCGTAGCAGAGGACCGTCCCGAACGAAGCGCCCAGTACGCCAAACCGAGGCAGACCGATCAAGTAGTACCCGGCGACGGTCTTCACGACGGCGCCGATCAGCATGGAAAGGACGTTGACCCACGCCCTGCCACGCGCTTGCAGGATCGCGCCCGACACCGTCACGACCGAGAGGAATACCACCCCCGGGGCAAGCACGGCAAGGGCAGGCGCCGCAGCCGCGGCAGACGCGGGCAAAAAGAAAAGCGAAAGGATGCGTCGACCGAATAGCCCCAGTCCGAACGCCGCCGGGACCGAGAGGACGAGGGCGGACCGAATAGCGGAAGTAGAGCGGCGTTTTGCCGCTTCGGCGTCGCCCCGCGCCAAGTCCGACGAAACGAACGGTACGAGCCCCGTGGCGATCGGGGAGATCAGGATGCCCGGCAGGCTGAAAAACGGAACGGCGAGGGTCGTGTAGTTTCCGAACGCGGCGGTCGCCTCCGACGTCGCGTAGCCGGCGTAAGTCAGCCGCTTCATCACGAAGATCAGGTCGATCAGCCCGGTGACGCTCATCACAGTCGCGCTGAACGTAACGGGAAACGCGATCGACAGCAAACGACGAGAAAGGGCGGCGGAACTTCCCCGTTTTCTTCCTTTGTATTTAAGGAGGCGCTCTTTCGGCTCGATCAGCAATTCAAAGAACAGGAATAAGGTCGACGCGACGGTCCCCAGCGTGACCCCGCGGATCGACGCGGCGGCAACGGCGGGAAGACCGTACCCGAGAGAAAACGCCCGCCGCGCAAAGAGGATGCCCAGCACCAGTTTCAATGCCGCCTCGATCAGTTGGCTGATTGCCGTCGGTCCCATCCGTTTCTTCCCCTGAAAGTAACCGCGCACGCCTCCGGAAAGCGAACAGAACAGCACCGCCGGGGCGATCGCCGAGATCGCGTCGGCGCTGCCTGGGTTGCCGATCCGGGCGGCGATCGCTTCGGCAAACAGAAAAAGCAGAAGACAGCCCGCAAGCCCCAGCGCAAAAAGGAACTGCAGCGAGACCGAAAGGATCCGACGCGACCCGCTCCCGTTCCCCTCGCGTTCGGTCGCCTCGGATACCAGCATCGACACCGCGATGGGAAATCCCGTACAGCCGATAAGAAACAGCCACGAGTAAACGGTGTAGCCCGTGTTGAAATAGCCCATCCCCTCGTCGCCGAGCAACCGGGACAGGGGGATCTTGAAAACCAGCCCGATCACCTTGACCAGCAGGTTCCCCGCCCCGAGGATCAGTACGCCGCCGACAAAGGTCCGCGACGTGCGCTCTTTTGACAAAACGAACGCACCGCCTTTCAGGATGTGTGATACGTCCATTATATGCGATGCGTTCAGATTTTAACCGAAGAATTCGTGAAACAGTGACTGCTCCGTCAGGTAAACGGGCGAGATCGGCGGGATGGGCGTCAACCGATCGATCAGGTCCTGCGCTTCGGGGTACCAGGGCGACCCGACGCCGATCTCCGACAGCAACCGGATCGCGTCGTCCCGGAGCATATTGAGTTCGTAGGCGTGGTAGGTCGAGATCTTGTGGTCGCACGCGTCGGAAAACGGGAAAATGTTTTTCTCCTCGTTTGCGCGGACGGTCTCCCAGATGCGGAACGTGAACTCGGGGTTTGCCGAACGGAACCGAGCGTCGCGGACCAGCCGGCGCAGAAAACGGATATCGTCGATCGAAAAGACCACGTCGCCGTATCCCGCGTCCTCCCCGACCCAGAGGAAGACCGAGCGGTAATGATGCCGCGAAAGCAGAGCCGTCACGTCGGGATAGACCGCCTGGATGCCCTCGAAGAGATAGACGTCCTCGGGGCGCGGGAACCCGAGATCCAGCGTACCGGCGCGCTCGCCGACCTGAAAATCGAACTGTGGGACCAGCATCCGTCCGCCGGAGAACGCCGCCTCGGTCACCGTCGCAAGAGAGGCAAGATCCAGCGTATCGGGAGAGTCGAAATCCAGTTTGCTCCCGGTCTCCTCGGCTCTCTTTTCCAACTCCGACCGGCTGAAAAAGAAATCGTCGAGCGAGATGGTGTGAACGCGCCGACCGCCCTTTTCCAGCGCCGTATCGATCATATTCGCGGTCGTCGTTTTCCCGGAACAACTCGCGCCGGATACTGTCAGGACTTTCAGGTCGTGCTCGTTCGAGAGCCGATCCGAAACGAGCGAAACGCGGGAAAAGAACGCGGCGTCCTCAACCCGGACAAGGTCGCGCTTCTCCTCTTCGCTTGCAAAAGACGTGTAAATCGTTCTCATGGAAACAGTCTATGCCTTTCGGCGGGTCGTTATGTGACGGGACCGTTCGATCTCGCGTCGAAAAACTGAAAGATCTTATCCCGCACAGACGGTTCGCGCCCGTCCTCGGAACCGTTGCGGATCCTGTCCGCGTCGCGCAGATACTCGTAGGGATATTTCGGGGTAAACAGACGGACGATCCGGGATCTTCCCTCCTTGGGCAGCCTGTAGTCGACCAACTTCGTGACGGCGCCCGCCCCGATCGCGAAGATCGAGTGCAGTTCCTCCATCATAAAGATGTTGTACATCCCCTCGTGGCCCTCCTGGGCGTACCCGACGTTCTCGAGGTTGCCGACGGTATTCTTTTGCCGATACATATAGTACGGCTTATATCCCGCGAATTTGGTCTTCAGCTGCGAATACGATACGCATTTGACCGCGTCGCCGCCCGTGAGCGAATAGACCCCGCTGTTCTCGCGGATGATATCCGCCGCGCGCTTGACGCAGAAGGTATGTACCGTCAAGTTTGTCGGCGCAAGTTCGATCACGCGGTCGAGCGCCGCCGAGAAGTTGCCGAAGTTATCGCCCGGAAGTCCGGCGATCAGGTCGACGTTTATATCGCGGATGCCCGACGCCGACGCGATATCGTACGCGCGGAAGAAATCCGCGACGGTATGCTTTCTTCCGATCGCCTCAAGGATCTCGTCGGAGAGGGTCTGGGGATTGACGCTGATGCGGGTCACGCCGTACTCTTTTGCGATCGCCAGTTTTTCTTTGGTGATCGTATCCGGGCGTCCGGCTTCCAGGGTAAACTCCATCAGGGTCGACGGATCGACCTGACGCGTGATCTGTCCGAGCAAAAATCGGAGCTGTGACGGCGAGAGCGTCGTCGGCGTACCGCCGCCGATGTAGACCGTGGCGACCTTTTTCCCGAGGGCGCGGATCGTGTCGAACATCGCGGCAAGATCCTTTGCCAACATATTCAGATAGTCGGGGATCAGGGAGAGCAGCCGGGACGACGTGTACGAAACGAAAGAGCAGTAGGCGCACCGCGAGGGACAGAACGGAATGGAGATATAGACGCTGCACAGATTTCGGTCGAGTTTCCGGCACAGACGCGCCTCGGTCCCCGCCACGCTGACGGCAAGCGCCGCTTTCTGGGGGTTCAAAAAGTACTCGTCGCGCAAGATCTGACGCGAACGCAAAATCCCGTGCCCGGTGTTCAGCAGCTCGGAGGCGACCTTTGACGGGCGCACCCCGGTCAGAATGCCCCACGGGGGGATATGCCCGAAATACTGTTTCCCCGCGCCGAAAACGGCGCGCCCGACCGCGATCTTATCGACCCGGTCGACGGGAAAGTTCTCGTCGGGCGAAACGCGTTCCTCGGAGGTCGCAGTCTTGTTCCGGTAAGCGAGCACCGCTTTTGCCGTCGCCGTTCCGTCAGCGTCGCGTTCGCAGGTAACCGAAAGAACGGGGTTATCCGGGGTCTCGGCCTGGTTCTCGCCGAATTTTGCGCCGGGAAAGAACACCAACCCGAGCGTCTGGACGTAATACGGATTGATCCCGTCCTGCAAATGAAGGATCATTGCTTCGGTTCCTTTCTCAGCACGGCGGAGTTCATCACGATGGTGATCGGTCCGTCGGCTGTCGTCGTGATCTGCATATCGGCGCCGAAAACCCCGGTCACGGTGGGGATCCCTGCGGCCGAGAGGTTTTCTGCGAACAGACGGTAGAGCCGGTCCGCCTCCGCGGGGGGCGCCGCCTGCAGGAAATCGGGGCGGTTGCCGTGGCGATAGTTCGCCGCGAGCGTAAAGTTGGAAACCACCATCACCTCCCCGCCGACGTCGGAGAGAGAGAGGTTCATTTTGCCGTTGGGGTCGAAGAAAACACGCAGTTTCGCGATCTTGTCGGAGAGCAGTTTCGCGTCGGTCTCGTCGTCGCCGGAAAGGACCCCGAGCAGGACGAGAAATCCGCCCCCGATCTCGGAATACGGCGCGCCGTCGGCTGTCAGACTGGTTCTTTTGACGCGTTGGATCACCGCGATCATCGGCTTATCCTCCGTAACCGCGGCCGACGCTCTCGACGGCGCTGACGGTCTTCAGTTTGGAAACGATGGAATAGAAATGCTCCACGCTCCGGCACCCGACTTTCAGGTTCAGAACGGCGGTGTCCGACCCCGATTTAAGGGAGGAAGATACGCTCAGCACAAACACTTTCATATCGGCGAGCGCCTTGGTGATGTCGGCAAGCACGCCCATCTCGTTGCGGACGTGGATCTGGAGGTTCGCTTCGTACACGCCGCGCTCGTCGCCGCCGGTTCCGAGGGCGTTCTCCCACGACGCGTTGACCCACCTGCCGGAATACTCCTCTTTCCCGCGGTTCTGCAGGACTTTGGGGCAATCCGCCTTATGGATCGAGATGCCGTAGCCGCGGGTCACGAACCCGATGATATCGTCGCCGGGAAGCGGGTTGCAGCATTTGGCGAACTTGACCTCGCAGCCGTATTCGCCGTCGATCACGACGCCGCTGCTGTGTTTGAGATTATGGGGTTTGCCGGGCGTGACCGGGACGACGGTCTCCTCATTTCCCTTTTCCTCGGTTTCCTCGGGCGGAACGACGCGGTCAAATTCGTCGCGGAGCCGGGTCGATAAACGCGAGATGGAAAGCCCGCCGAAACCGATCGTATTATACAGGTCGTCCGCACCCTGGATGCCCAGCCGGTGCGACACGTTCTCCACGATCTGAAGCCGCTCCGCCTCGGTGAACGGGCGTCCGTAGCGACGGAGTTCCTTGTCGATCTCGTCTTTGCCGAGTTCGATATTCTCGGCTCTCTGTTCTTTTTTGAACCACGACCGGATCTTGTTCTTGGCTTCCCCGGTCTTGACGATCTTCAGCCAGTCGCGGCTGGGTCCTTTGGAGGCGTTCGACGTAATGATCTCGACGATCTCGCCGTTCTGCGGCACGCGGTCGATCGGGACGATCATCCCGTTGATCTTCGCGCCGATCATCTTGTTCCCGACGGCGGAATGGATCGCGTAGGCAAAGTCGATGACGGTCGACCCGAGCGGCAGCGAGATGACGTCGCCTTTCGGTGTGAACACGAAGGTTTCGTCGTGGAAAATATCGGTCTTGAACGACCGCATGAACTCGTCGGGGTCACGGGTGCTGTCGTCCGCTTCCAGCAGACTGGAGATCCAGCGGAGTTTCTCGTCGATATCCTCTTTCGAGGTCTCGCCCGATTTATACTTCCAGTGCGCCGCGATACCGTATTCCGCCACCTGGTGCATCTCGTAGGTGCGGATCTGCACCTCGAACGGGATGCCGTCGTGACCGATGACCGTCGTGTGCAGCGAGCGGTACATATTGGGTTTCGGCGTGGAGATATAGTCCTTGAAGCGGCCCGGGATCGAGTTGAACATCTCGTGGATGATCCCGAGGACCGTGTAGCATTCCAGTTCGGTCTCGACGATGATCCGGAGAGCGTAGAAGTCGTAGATCTCGTCCAAACTCTTGTTCTGGTTGTACATCTTGCGGTAGATCGAGTAGACCGTCTTGACGCGTCCCTCGAGCGTGAAGCGGATGTTGCTTTCGCGAAGCCGCTTGTCGATCATCTGCTTTGCCTTTTCGATCAGGTCCCTGGCTCCGTCGGACACCTTGTCAAAGGTTTCCTCGATCCCCGGCTTCGCCTTTTCAAACAGATCCTTTGCGCCCTCAACAGCCTTGCCGCCCAGATCCTGCAGCTT
>CAMJCC010000013.1 GCA_946404035.1 uncultured Clostridia bacterium
CCGACGAGACCAAGGCGGATATCATCGTCGTCAACACCTGCGGCTTCATCGAAAGCGCCAAACAGGAGTCGATCGACAGCATCCTGGACGTCGCGTGGCTGAAACAGCACGGAAAGCTCAAGGGCATCGTCGTCACCGGGTGCCTTGCCGAGCGTTACCGCGAACAGGTGATCGAGGAGATGCCCGAGGTCGACGCCGTGCTCGGCACGGGCAGTTACGACGAGATCGTCGCGGCGGTGAAAGCCGTCGAGGGCGGGGAAAAGTACACCTCTTTCAAGGACAAGGAAACCGCGCCGCTCGGCGGCGAACGGCTGGTGACCACCCCCGAATACACCGCCTACCTGAAGATCGCGGAGGGGTGCGACAACCGCTGTACGTATTGCGCCATCCCGTCGATCCGAGGTCGGCTCCGCTCCCGGACCATCGAGGAGATCGTTTCGGAGGCGAAGGACCTCGAAAAGATCGGGGTGAAAGAACTGAACCTGATCGCGCAGGACACCTCGCGCTACGGGCTTGATCTCTACGGCAGGTACGCGCTCGCCGACCTGGTGCGTGCGATCACGCGCGAAACGAACATCCCCTGGATCCGTCTGCTCTACTGCTATCCCGACAAGATCACCGACGACCTGATCGCCGAGATGCGGGACAACCAGCGTTTGCTGAAATATATGGATCTCCCGATCCAGCACATCTCGGACAAGATCCTTTCCGCGATGAACCGGCACGGGAACGCCGCCCTGATCCGCGACGCCGTCGCCAGGGTGCGGCGCGAGATCCCCGGCGTCACGGTGCGAACCACCGCCATCGTCGGCTTCCCGGGCGAGACCGAAGAGGATTTCGCCGAACTCTGCGCCTTTATCAAGGAAGCGCGTTTCGACCGCTTCGGCGCGTTTCCCTACTCGCAGGAGGAGGGGACCCCGGCGGCGACTTTCCCCGATCAGATCGACGAACAGGTCAAGCAGGACCGCTACGATATCCTGATGCAGACGCAGCTTGAGATCAGCTCCGAACTCCAGAGGGCGAAGATCGGCTCCACCGTGACCGTCCTTTGCGAGGGTTACGACGTCGTGGCGGGGACCCACTACGGACGGAGCGAAGCCGACGCGCCGGACATCGACGGCAAGGTCTATTTCTCCTCCCCGACCCGCGTCCCCGCCGGGACGTTCGTCGAGGTGAAGATCACCGACGCCCTCGACTACGACCTTGTCGGCGAGCGCGTTGTCAAACCCGACAAAACCAAACGCTGAATACCATTTTTCATAAAGAGAGGGCATTATCATGAACGAAACGCAAAAACCCCCGGTCAAGATCTTAAACGTACCGAACGTCCTGTCCCTGCTCCGGATGGCGCTGGTCCCCGTCTTCATGGCGGCGGCGCTCTATCTGCCGAAGATCGACGGGATCTCGACTCTCGTCTGCTGCCTCGTCCCGGCGCTGATCTTTATCGTGACGTCGCTGACCGATATGCTGGACGGCAAGATCGCCCGCAAGTATAACCTCATCACCGATTTCGGCAAGTTCCTCGACCCGCTCGCCGACAAGTTCATGATCTTCTGCGCTCTGCTGGTCATTTTGACCGCGCCCCTCTACGGCGGGATCCGCTGGATCGCCGTGTGGGTGTCCGCCGTCGTGATGCTCCGCGAACTCGGCGTGACCTCGCTCCGCCTGGTGGTCGCCAGCCGCGGCGTGGTCGTTCCCGCGTCCTGGTGGGGAAAGGTCAAGACGACCAGCCAGATCGTCGCCGTGGTCGTGATCCTGATGGAGCCGGCGTTCGGCACGTTCGGCTCGTACCATATCCTCTCGTACGTCTTCCTCGGGATCATGGCGGGCACCACCGTCGGTTCGGGGATCGACTACCTCGTTTCGCTCTGGCCCTACGTGGCGGGGAAAAAATAAGCGCAAAACCGCCCGATACGACCGAAAAAAGCGAAAAACTTTTATTTTCCCTCTTTACAAACGGAAGAAAACGTGATAGAATAGTCTGCGTATGACCCGTTCCCCGGCTTTCGGATAACGGGCGCCGCACGACGGCGCCGCTTCACCCGCCGATCCCTGAGGTACGGGACAAATAAAAAAAGAAAGGTGAAAAAAGATGGAGAAGGAACTCAAGCAGCAGATCATCGCGGAGAACAAGACGAACGAGTACGACACCGGTTCTCCCGAGGTCCAGATCGCGCTTCTGACCAGCCGGATCAACACCCTGACCGAGCACATGAAGCAGAACCCCAAGGACTTCCATTCCCAGAGAGGTCTGCTCAAGATGGTCGGGCATCGGAAAAATCTTCTCGCGTATCTCGCGAAGAAGGACATCAACCGTTATCGCGCCATCGTCGCAAAACTCGGTCTCCGTAAGTAATTACGGGGCGCTGTCCGCGAAACGGACGAAATGTGGAAAGCGGGGTTCGACCGTTTTCCACATTTCACGATTAAGGTCATTTTCCGGGTCGGCGGAGGTAGCAGTTAAACAGGCGTCGAAAACTATTCGGGGACTGTTTAAGTGCTATGTCCTCCTGTCCGGGAACGAATAAAAAACAAAGAACAGGAGAAAACAACATGAAGTCAAGTGCAAAGTCCTTTGACAACTACCGGGTCTACCGCTACAACTTCGCCGGAAGACCCCTCGTCGTCGAGACCGGCAAACTGGCGGGGCTGGCGAACGGTTCCTGCCTGGTCCGCTACGGCGACACGGCGATCCTCGCCTGCGCCACCGCGTCGGCCGCTCCCCGCGACGGGATCGATTTCCTGCCGCTGTCGGTCGATTTCAACGAGAAAATGTACTCGGTGGGTAAGATCCCCGGCGGGTACCTGAAACGCGAGGGCAAACCGTCCGAGAAGGCGGTGCTCACCTCCCGCGTCATCGACCGTCCGATCCGTCCGCTCTTCCCGAAAGATCTGCGGAACGACATCTCGATCGCTCTCGAGGTCCTGTCGGTCGATCCCGACTGCTCGCCCGAGATCACCGCGATGATCGGCGCGTCCATCGCTCTGTCCATTTCCGACATTCCGTGGAACGGCCCGATCGGCGGCGTGTTCATGGGTATGGTCGACGGTAAGTACGTCGTCAACCCGACCGCCGAGGAGCGTCAGAAGAGCGTGCTCGAACTGACCGTCGCCGCGAGCGAGAAGAAGGTCGTGATGATCGAGGCGGGCGCAAAAGAAGTGTCCGACGACGATATGTTCGGCGCCATCATGCGGGCGCACGAGGTCATCCGCGGGCTGCTTCAGTTCGTCAACAACATCATCTCCGAGATCGGCAAACCCAAATTCGCTTACGCTTCGGGCGAACTCGACCACGATATGTTCGACGAGATCTTCGCCTACTGCGAGAAGCGGGTGATGGAGGCGCTCGACACCGACGACAAGACGGTGCGCGACGCGAAACTCCAGCCCATCGTCGAGGATATCAAGGAAAACTTCATCGAGAAGTATCCCGACCTTGACGTCCAGCTGCCCGAACTGATCTACAAGATCCAGAAGAAGATCGTCCGCCGCTGGCTGATCGAGGACAAGAAGCGCGTCGACGGCCGTGCGATGGACGAGATCCGTCCGCTCGCGGCAGAGGTCGGACTTCTGCCCCGCGTCCACGGTTCCGGGCTCTTCACCCGCGGACAGACGCAGGTGCTGACCATCGCGACCCTCGGTACCATCGACGAGGCGCAGCGCCTCGACGGTATCGACGACGAGGACACCAAGCGCTATATGCACCAGTACAATATGCCCGGTTACTCCACCGGCGAAGCGAAAGCCGCGCGGAGCCCCGGACGGCGTGAGATCGGTCACGGCGCGCTCGCAGAGCGGTCGCTGATCCCCGTTCTTCCGTCGGTCGAGGAGTTCCCCTACGCCATCCGCGTCGTGTCCGAGGTCGTTTCCTCGAACGGTTCGACCAGCCAGGCGTCGGTCTGCGGTTCCACCCTCGCCCTGATGGACGCGGGCGTTCCGATCAAGGCGCCGGTCGCCGGTATCTCCTGCGGGCTGATCACCGAGGACGACGGCAGCTGGACCACGATGATCGATATCCAGGGCCTTGAGGACTTCTACGGCGATATGGACTTCAAGGTCGCCGGTACCCACAAGGGCATCACCTCGATCCAGATGGATCTGAAGATCGACGGTCTGACCCCCGAGATCATCCGCGAGGCGCTTGCCACGACCCACAAGGGCAGAGATTATATCATCGACGAAGTGATCCTGAAAGCGATCCCCGCTCCGCGCGCGACCGTTTCCGAGTACGCTCCCAAGATGATCACGATCAAGATCAACCCCGACAAGATCCGCGAGGTCATCGGCAGCGGCGGAAAGGTCATCCAGAAGATCGTCGCCGACACCGGCGCCAAGATCGACATCGAGGACGACGGTTCGGTCTACATCTCCGGCGTGAAGCAGGAGAGCATCGACCGGGCGAGAGCGATCGTCGAGGCGATCGTGTTCGAGCCGGTGGTGGGCGAGACCTACGACGCGACGGTCACCCGGATCATCCCGATCGGCGCGTTCGTCGAGTACGCTCCCGGCAAGGAGGGGATGGTGCACATCTCCAAACTGCAGGATAAGCGCACCGAGCAGGTCGAGGACGTCGTCAAGGTCGGCGATCAGGTCCGCGTCAAGTACCTCGGTACCGACGAAAAAGGCAGACACAACCTGTCCATGCGCGACGCCGATAAGTAAGCGTCAAAAAACAAGAATACCACGGAAAGTGGGCGTCTTTCGACGCCCGCTTTTCTTAATGATTGTCGAAAAAGAAAAAGGCGGGGAAGACGGCGGGGAAACGCCCCGACCGCCCCCGAAAAAGGAAGAACGAAAGGGGAACGCGGGATGCAGGGAGCAAGGGAAAAGCGTGATTGGAAGAGGGGGATACTGAACAACCCGATCTGGCAGTTGACGGCGGCGGGCGTTGTGATCGTGGCGGTCCTGATCGCGGTCGCCGTCCCGCGCCGTGCGGGGCGCGAAAAGACCCCGGCGGGGATCGACACTGCCGTCCCGACGGTGACCCACACCCTGACCGGGGCGGGACGCGGACCGCTCGCCCTGTCCGACGCCGCCCACCCGCAGAGCCGGGAGGACAATATCGCCTGCGGGATGGCGTGTCTTCCCGCCGGGTGGCACGCCGCGTCGGGCTACGCCATCGGCGGGGCGTCGATCCGCCTTGCCCCGGTGGTCGAGATGCAGCTCGACCGGATGATCCTCGACTATACGGGCGGGAACGCGAACTATTCGGTCCCCTGCGTCACGTCGGGCTACCGCGACTTTGCCGCAGAGACCGCGGCGGGGAAAACAGAGGGGACCGACCCCGCCGGGACGGGCTACGCCCTGACCCTCTCGCTCTGCGTGCCCCAGGGGGACGGGATGACCGTCGTCCCGCTCGGCAACCCGCTGGCACAGTCCTTTTCTGCGTGGCTCGCCTCCCACGCCGCCGTCTACGGCTTTACTTACGACACGGGCGGCGCGCTCCGCTACGTCGGGGTCCCGCACGCCGCCATCCTGCTCCGCTCGTCGCTTACTCTTGCCGAATATGTCGCGGCGATCACTGAAAAAACGCAGACCGCCCCCCTGTCCTTTGAGGCGGCGGGCGCGTCCTATTCGGTTTTCTTCGTCCCCGCCGACAAGAACGGGTCCGCGACGCTCTCGCTCCCCGAGGACGCCGTCTTCTCGGCGTCGGGCACCAACGCCGGCGGTTTTATCGTCGCGGTCCGGGAACAGTAAACTATGCTCGCTCCGCTCGCATTCGAGATGTTTGCTTCGCAAACGGGATGGGTACCATTGCGCCGCTTTGCGGCATATCGCAAAAACCGGGGAGATCATCTCCCCGGTCTAAATTATTTATGATACTTTTTCCCTGCCCGGATCGTGTACGCCCGGTAGAGCGTTTCCAGAAACAGCACGCGCATCAGTTGGTGCGGAAAGGTCATCTTCGAGTAGGAGAGCCGTAGGGTCGCCGCCTCCTTGACGGCGGGCGAAAGCCCGTGCGAACTCCCGATCACGAACGCCAGCGTGCCGCCGACGTCGCCGTATCGCCCGACCGCCTCGGCAAATTCCTCCGAGGAGAGCTGTTTCCCCTCGACGCAGAGCGCGACGAGCGGGGTCCCCTGCGGGAGCGCGGCAAGGATCTTCTCCCCCTCCCGCGAGAGTGCGGCGGCAACGGCGCGCGGATCGTCCTCGTCCGCGATCTTTTCCTCGGGAAGATTGACCTCCCTTAGATCGCAGAACGTCCGCAGCCGCGTGCGGTATTCCTCCGCCGCCTCGCGCAGATAGGGTTCTTTGAGCGTTCCGACCGTGATCAGCGTGACCCGGTGCATCAGGCGTCCTCCGCGATCTTTCTGGCTTCCAGATAGTAGCGTTTATCGCGCGCCTCTCCCATCGAGAAAGTCTTGCGCGGCAGAGCGCCGCGTTCCGACACGGCGGGGAAGAGCTGCTCCTTTTCCATTCCCGGGAACGTGAAGCCGATCGCCCCGCGCTCCGAAACGATGGAGGCGAGCGCGTCCTCTCCGTGGATGTAGTCGACCGTCACGCCGGGGTGCGCCGCCACGTAGCGGTCAAGGAAAGACTGAAGCGTCCCGACGTCGAGCGGGTGGGTCCCGTGCGGGTAGGTGACGGCGGAGGAGTTCTCTTTCGTCAAAACCGTCAGGTGCGCCGCCGGCGCGCCGACGTTGGTGACAGACGAGGTCAGAACGTCGGAGAGCAGCGCGTTCATCAGGTCGTTTTGGTCCGCCCCGAACACGGCGCGGTAGATCGGACGGAAGACCAGAGCCGCGGAGTGCAGGTTGACCAGTTCCACCAGCGCGTAGCGGGCGGGATGGGTCATCGCCTCGTCCCCGAGCGTTTCCAGCAGTTCCTCAAAGTACGCTTTTGCCGCGGCGAGCGAGTGGTTTCCGTCCCCGACCGCGAAGACCAGCGGATCCTCTCCCTCGGGAGCGAGCGCCTCGAGCGTGTCGTCCACGCGCTTCTGTTCCGCCCGGTCGAGCAGGTAGCCCGTGACGTGTCCGCCGCCCTGCATCAGATCAAAGTCGTAAAGCGGCGCCTTGTCGGTCGCGATCTCGGCAAGGGGTTCGATCACCGTCTTGTTCGGGTCGTCGAGCAGGAGCATCACGTGGGGCAGCTCGATCTTCGCGCCGCGGCGGATATCGACCCGGGGCGGCACGCGCTCCAGTACCGTCCCCTCGGTCGCGCGGATCGGGGGCTTGGAGCCCGGACGGTAATCGTAGTCAAGCAGGTCGATCGCGCCGATCAGCCCCTCGCGCACGGTCCCGTCGGACTGCGTGCGGCGCAGGTAGATCATCGCGTGCGGATATTCGGTAAAGGTCCCGTTCGAGAGCGCCCGTTCCATCGCGTCGTGGATGCCGGGGATGCGCTCTTTCCGCTCGGGAAGCCAAAGTTCGGGAAGAATGAAACGAAGCGTAGACGGCGCCTCGCCGACGATCTTTTCGGTCTCGTCCCAGACGGCGGGTTCGCTCGTGAACTGGTCGCAGGCGACGACGGCGTAGCGCGTGCCGTCCACTTTCTTAAAATCGGGCAACAGGATATCTGCGGGATAAAAACGGCTCATGGGGTTCTCCTTTTGTTATAACAGGTCGTGGATTGGTGGTTTGAAAAAGTTTTGGCGTTTGTGAATAGGACCGCCCGGCGCGGGCATCCTATCTTGCGGAGGGTCCGAGAGGCAAGCCACGGTTGACACTGGGTTGCCGGGGTCCTCCCGTACGGGGACCGCGGCGCGGACCCCGACCCGCGGACGGTGGGGACCGTTTCACGCCGTCGCGGGGGAGCCGTTTCCGGCGTCCGCATCCCGGAGCGTTCCGGGACGGGCGTTCGGGGCGGCTCTTTTACTTAAAAGCGGGCGAGCCGCGCGATCTCCTCGGCAAGCGCGTCGGCAAGCAGGTCGACCTGCTCGGGCGTGTTGCGGTGCGAGAAACTGATCCGGATGGTCGCGTCGGCGTCCTTATCGGATAATCCGAACGCCGAGAGGGCGGAGGTGCCGTGCTTGCCGTGCGAGGAGCAAGCCGAACCGCTCGAAACGTAGATCAAGCGCGCCGAGAGGGCGTGGAGCATAGTCTCGCTCTTGATGCGCGGCAGGGTCAACGACAGGACGTGCGGGGCGAACGAGGGAGGCAGGTTCGGGCGGATGCCCGACAGCCGGGGATCGTCTTGCAACCGGGCGAGCAGCTGCGCCCGCAGTCCGGCAAGTTTTTCCCGCCGCTCCGAGAGGGCGGAGAAACCGATCGCCGCGGCTTTGGCAAACGCCGCGCACGACGGGGGATCCTCGGTCCCCGATCGCAACCCCGCTTCCTGTCCGCCGCCGAAGAGGATCGGCGACAGCCCGCGGTTCCGGATCACGCCGGGGTCGACCCACAGCGCGCCGGTCCCTTTGGGTCCCTCGATCTTGTGGGAACTCAGGGTCAGAAGATGACACCCGAGCGACTTGACCGAAACCGGTACTTTCAGGTACGCTTGCGTCGCGTCTACGTGCAGGATCGCGTCGGGTGACGATCGCCGGAGCGCGGCGGCGACCGCGGGCAGATCGTACAGCGCCCCGGTCTCGTTGTTGACCAGCATCACGCTGGCAAGGATCACGTCCGGCGTGGCGTATTTCGCGATCGCGTCGGGGTCCAGTCTTCCGCCCGTCGTCGGGATCTCGACGATCTTGAACCCCTCGTCCGCCAATGCGGCAAGCGGCATTTTCACCGATGCGTGTTCGCCGGCGGAGGTCAGGATGGTCTTTCCCTTGAAACGCGGCTTGGCGTGCGCGCGCCCGAGAATGGCAAGGTTGTTGGCTTCGGTCCCGCCGGAGGTGAAGAGCACCGTTCCGTCCGCCGTGTCGCCGACGGTCTTCCGGATGGTCTGCCGCGCGTCTTTCAAAACGCCCTCGGCGTCTTTTCCCATCCCGTGCAGCGAGGACGGATTGCCGTACTGCTCGCGCGAGACCGACAGGTAGGTCTTCAGCGCCTCCTCCGAGATCCTGGTGGTCGCGCTGTTATCAAAGTAGAGTTCGTTTCCCATACGCCCTCCGTCACTCGAAGCGGAAGTTCGCCAGTACGGTCGCAAAGTCGCTCTCGTGTTGGGCAAAGATCGCGTCGGCTTGCTCCGGCGTTTCTCCGACGGCGGAGAGGGTCACGGTATAGAGCCCGCGGTGCATCCCGGTGCGGAGCAGAACGTACACCAGCGAGAAGCGGACCACCCGCTCGTCCCCGCGCCGCGTCAGGCGGCAGTCGTAGCGGAACGCGTCGCACCCGTCCACCTTGATCTGTTCGGGCTCGTCGCTTAGCACCGTCACGTTTTTATAGCGGAGCTCAAACTTCTCCTTTTGCGACGCAAAGTACTCGGTGACCGTCGAAAACCCCTCCGGGTAGAACGAAACGACCGATACCCCGGCGCCGTCGGCGGCATACCCCGACGAGATCCCGGTCATCATATCGGCGTTCCATTCCAGGGGCAGATAGAGCCGGTAGTTCGCGATCTTCGGACTGGACGCCAGCTGCATCCCCTCGGGCGCGCCGTCGGTGTTTTTCTCCACGGCTTCGGGCGTTTTGGTCTTCTCGCGGAAACTGAAGTTGGCGACCGCCAATTCAAACTCGTCGACGTGTTCGCTGTATCCGACCGTCCCGGTCACGGTGGCGTCGGTCTTGCCGGTGTAGGTCAGGATCGCCACGCCCTCGGACGGCGCGTCCCCCCGCGGCACCAGGATCTGCATCACCTTGTAGTTGACGCCGCCGCGCGTGAACGAGTAGATCCACGCCCGCCCGGGAAGCGCCTCTTTGCCGACCTCGATCTCGGCGTTTTCCTCCTCGAAAACGAGCGAGGTGCCGGGATCGACGATCGCGTCGAGCGCGGGGCGGTTGGCGTTCCAGTAGGCGTCGAGCGTCGCTTCGGCGGGGGCGACCATCGTCGCGGAATACGAGGTGGGATCCAGTTCCGAAACGAACGCGGTCAAAACTCCGGTCGAGCGGTCGATCGTGTAGCCGTCCGGTACGTAGAGGACGAACCCGTCCAGATCCGGGTCGGAGGCGAGCGTCATCCCCTCGGGGACCTCGGATTTCCCGCAGGAGGCGAGAAGCGCCAGCCCGAGGATCATAAGGCATACGGCAAGCAGGATGCGTTTCATCTGGTCCCTCCTCCGTTTTCGGCTTGTTTTTTCAAAACGGCGTCCAGCGCCGACAGTATTCCGATCTTTCCGCTTTCGTAGGTCAGCCCGCCCTGCAGGTAGGCGTTGTAGGGCTCCCGGATCGGACCGTCCGCCGAGAGTTCGAGCGACGATCCCTGCACGAACGTCCCCGCCGCCATGATGACGGGGGAACTGTACCCCGGCATATCCCACGGTTCGCAGGTGACGAACGCGTCGACGGGCGAGCCCGCCTGGATGCCGCGGCAGAAAGCGATGAGGTTGTCCGCCGTTTTGCAGCGCACCGTCTGGATGATGTCCGAACGCGGCGTATCCCACGACGGTTCGACCTCAAATCCCGCGGCGGAAAACAGGTACGCCGCCAGATGCATGGTCTTCAACGCCTGCGCGACCGAGTGCGGCGCGTAGAACAGACCCTTGTAGAGATTGCGGTTCTGCCCCAGCGTCGCGCCCTCCTCGGCGCCGATGCCCGGCGCCGTCGCGCGGCAGGCGACCAGTTCCACGGCGTCGGCGCGTCCGGCAAGGTAGCCGCCCGCCTCCGCCATCCCGCCGCCGGGGTTTTTGATCAGCGACCCGATCATCAGGTCGGCGCCCACGGCGACCGGTTCCTTTTCCTCGGTGAACTCGCCGTAGCAGTTGTCGACCACGACGCAGGCACGGCTCGTCCGTTCTTTGACGAACGCGGCGAGTTTGCCGATCTCAAAGACCGTCAGCGTCGGGCGGTCGAGGTACCCTTTCGAGCGTTGGATGAACGCCACCCTGATCGCGTCCCCCTCCTCGGCGAGCGCGGCGGCGATGCCGTCGTAATCGGGCGAACCGTCCTTTTTCAGCGCGACCTCGCGGTAGCGCACCCCGAAATCGAGGAGCGATCCGCGCCCCGCTTTGCCCGACAGCCCGATCACCTCGTCGAGGGTGTCGTAGGGCTTGCCGGTCAGCGAGAGCAGTACGTCGCCCGGACGGAGCAGGGCGAACAGCCCGATGGTCAGGGCGTGGGTCCCCGAAACGATCGAGTGGCGGACGAACGCCGCCTCGCACCCGAACACCTCGGCGTAGATCTTGTCCAGGGTGTCACGCCCCGTATCGTCGAGCCCGTAGCCGTTGGTCGACGCGAAAGAAGTTTCGCTCACCCGGTTGTTCCGGAACGCCGAGAGGATGCGGGCGGTGTGCCGCTCGCTCATCTTTTCGATCTCCCTGAACCTCGGTGCGAGCGCCGTTTCGGCTTGCTCGACGAGTTTTTCGATATCGGTCATGTTATCTTCCTTTTCCGTCGTTCGGACGGGTCGTTTTATTCTTCTTTTGCCGCCCGGCAGAGCGCGCGGAACCGGTCGCCCCGTTCGGCAAAGTTTTGGAACGCGTCGTAACTGGTGCAGGCGGGGGAGAGCAACACCGTGTCGCCCGGACGCGCGATCTTCAGCGCGGCGTTCACCGCCTCGTCGAATTCGGGAACGATTTGGCAGCCGATCCCGTCCGAGCCGAACGTCTCCGCCAACTCCCGGGCGGCGGCGCCGAACAGGATCACGCGCGCCCGACACGCCCGGACGGGAGCGCAGAGCGGTCGGTAGGAGAGCCCCTTGCCCGCGCCCCCGAGCAACAGGATCGGGGAGAGGGCGGACAGCGCCTCCAGCGTCGTTTTGGTGCGCTCGGGCGAGGTGTCGATCGAACTGTCGATACAGCGCACGCCGTCGGGCCCCTGCACGCACTCGATCCGGTGCGGGACGCCCCGGAATGTCGAGACCGCCTCTTCGATCGCCTCGACCGGCGCGATCCCGTCGGTCAGCGCCACGGCGGCAAGCAGGTTCAGGAGATTGTGTTTCCCGATCAGGCGGGACCGTTCGACGGGGAAAAGCCGTCGGACCCCCTCGTCCGAGAAGACCGAAACGATACCCCCGTCCGGCGCGACCCAAACGTCGCCCGGTCTGCGTTCCCCCGTATGGGGCGCGGAAAGCGAGAACAGACGCGAGCCCCGGCGTCCGGCGGCAAGCGCGCGGAGCGAGGGGTCGAAGGCGGGGAAGACGCCGACGGTGTTTTGCCCGAGGATCCGCTCTTTTGCCGCGCGGTACTCCTCCATCCCGGTATGCCAGTTCAGGTGGTTTTCCGAAATGTTGAGGATCGCGGCTCGTTCGGGGTCCGGGGAAAGGTCCGTCAACTGAAAACTGGAGAGTTCGAGGACCGTGAAACTGTCTTTTGTCAGGCGAGGGAGCGCGGGGAGCAACGACGCGCCGAGATTGCCCCCGGCGTAGGTATCGAGCCCCGCCGTTTGCAGGATCGCGGCGACAAGCGAGGTGACGGTGCTCTTCCCGGAACTCCCGGTCACGCCCAAGAGGCGCGCGGGCGAGTACGAAAGGAACAGCCCGACCTCCCCCAAAACCGTCGCGCCCGACCGTTTTGCTCGGTCCAGTTCGGACAGATCCGGGCGGATGCCGGGAGAGCGGACGACAAGACCGGCGGGAAGGACCCGGAGCCAATCTGCGCCGAGTTGCGTTTTCGCGCCGCGGGAGATCAAGTCAAGAACGGCGGGCTTGCGCGCTTTTTCGGGATCTTTGTCGCAGAGGAGCAGGGAAGTCACGCCCGAAGAGAGCAGGAAAGTCGCCGCGGCGACGCCCGAAACGCCAAGCCCGAGGACGGCGGCTCCCCTCGTCTTTGCCGAAGTGACAGGATCCATCCGCATACCCCCGAAGCCATTCTTCGCTACGATATATTATATTCGATTTCTTCCCGCTTTGCAACCCAAAACGCGAATTGTTCACAATCTTGTGCATTTTTCCGCCCCCTCGGTCCCCCGCCGGCCGAAAAAGCGCGCTTGACCCCCTTGCAATCGTTCTTCGGATTTGCTATAATGAAAGAAGAAAACGGCGGCGACCCGCCGTGTGGGAAAGGAGAGGGCGCGATGATCATTCGGACGCTGGCGCTGTTCGACCGCTTCAAGTGCGCGGGTTCGGCGTGCAAGGACACTTGCTGCGTGCGCGACAAACTGGTCCTGGACAACAAGACCTATTTCGAATATCAGCGCGTCATCGCGCGCGGCGACGCGTTCGGGCGGCGGATGGTCGCCTCGATCAGCGAGCGGAACGGCGTGGCGTCGTTCAGGATGCGCGAGAACGGCGAGTGCCCGTTTCTCTTGCGCAACGGGCTTTGCGAGCTGCAGATCCGGCTCGGGACCGACAAGGTCTCGGAAACCTGCCGCAAATATCCCACGTTCTCCAAAGAATACGGCAACTACCGCGAGATCGGCTGCCGCTTCTCCTGCCCCGAGGTCCTGCGTCTGGTTTTGACCCACCCCGAACCGTTCGCCGTGCGCGAGCGCGAAAACGATACCGAACCGGTCACGTTCGACAACCTGAACGTCGAGTTGCTGGAGGCGCTCTACCCGGTCCGCGACCGCTTCCTTAAAATCGCGCAGGACGCCCGCAACCCGCTTCTTGTGACCATCACGATCCTGCTCAAACTCGCCTCCGAGGTCGAAAAAGCCATCGAACGCAAAGCGTACGGAGAACTGGCGACGCTCATCGCGCCCTTTGAGGGCGACGATCCGACCGGCGGGACCGAAAGCGAGATCGGCGACCCGGCGATCCGCGACGATCTGACCGCGCGGATGCTCAAACTGCAAAGCAAACTCGAATACCGAAAAGAGGAGAACACCGTCCGTCTCGGCAAGGCGCTTCGCCTCCACGCCTCCGAGACCCCGGAGGAACGGCTCGCCCGAGAGCGCGGCTTCCTCGCCTTTATGGCGGATCGCATCTACGAGTACCGGAAATGGCTCTTTTACATCCTCCACCGCGACCTGCTCGACGCGGTCCGGGACGGGAAGTTCTACGCCCGCGTACGCTACGCCGTCATTACGACGCTGTGTCTGTTCGAGCTCGGTTCCATCGAATGGAAGAACCGCGGCAACAAGTTCCCGCCGCAAAGACAGGAGGACTTCTTCCGCAACTATGCCCGGGAGATCGACGAGAACGAAAAGAACGTCGCAAAATTCCAGAAGAAGCTGAACGGCAAGGCGTTCGCCCTGCCGAGACTGCTCCACGCGTTCGCAGTTCAGCCCGGCACCGCCGAAGCCGAGACGGTCGCCCCGGTCGAAGAGAACTGATACAACAAAAGCGGGCGTTTCCGTTTGGGAAACGCCCGCTTTTTTTATTCGGTCAGGTCTTTCGGGGTCAGGAACACCTCGTCGATCTTCCGCTTCGGAACGTGATGCACGCCGTTTCTATCGCGGTAGTAGCGGATCTCGTCGTCCTTGACGCTCTCCAGTTCGACTTGTTCCGCCGGCACGCCGAGCGAGATCACCAACTCGATCTTGTATTTTCCCGCGAAGTGATACCGCTTTGTCAGCTCCTCGCGCGGAAAATTGAGGATCATACACCCGCCGTACCCCTGTTCGGTCGCGGCGAGCAGGATGGTCTCGGCGGCGATCCCGACGTCGATCAAGGAAACGCCGGTACTTTCCGGTGAGAGCAGGAGCAGGTACGCCGTCGGCGCTTCCTCGTCTGTCGGACCGTCCCAATCGGCAAGATACCCCGCCCACTTGACCTCTTTCGTTAAGGCAAGGACCTCGCTTTTGTCGGTCAGGGCAAGATAGCGGAGCCGCTGCAGGTTTCCGGCGGACGGCGTCAGGCGCGCTGCGTCGACGAACCCTTTGACCGTTTCGATCGTCAGAGGCTTGCTTGCGTCGTAACGGCGGTAGGAGCGCGCGGCTTTGATCAGGTCAAGCAACATAAGGGACCTCCTTTTTCGGAACGTATCCCGCCGGGGGGCGGTTGCCGATTTCCCCGGCGGGACTTGCGTTTTTTACTTGTTCAGTTTGGCAAGCGCCTCGACAAGACCCGCGCGGGTCGCCTCGTACTTGGCGAGTTTCTCGCGCTCGGCGTCCACGACGGCGGCGGGCGCTTTCGATACGAAGCCCTCGTTTGAAAGCTTCTTGCCGATGCGTTCGATCTCGCCGGTCACGCGGGCAAGCTCTGCCTCGGTGCGCGCCTTTTCTTTTTCGAGGTCGACCAACTCTCCGAGCGGGATGAACACGGTCGCCGCGTCGGTCACGATGCGGACGCATCCGTCGCTCTCGTGTCCGTCGACGATCTCGACTTCTGACGCCGACGCCAACTTGGTGAGGAACGCCTCCGCGCCCTTGAAATCGTCGACGTAGGGGGTCACGAGATACACTTTCGCTTTCTTGGACGGCGGCACGTTCATCTCGGCGCGCCGGTTGCGGATCGCGCGGATGACCGTGATGATGCGCTCGAGCGCCGCCGCGTCGGCGGGATAGTTCATCTTCGGGTCGTAGGTCGGGTAGTCCGAGATCATGATGCTCTCGCTGTCGTGCGGGAGCGACAGGTAGATCTCTTCGGTGATGAACGGCATATAGGGATGCAGGAGCTTCAGGGTGTCCGAGAGCACCCGCACGATCACCTTGCGCGCCACCTCGGCGCTCTTGCCCTCTTTATCAAAGAGCCGCGGCTTGATGAGTTCGATATACCAGTCGCAGAGGACGTCCCAGGTAAAGTCGTAGATCTCGGCGAGCGCGACCCCGATCTCGTATTTGTCGAGGTTCTCGGTCACCGATTTGATCAGCCGGTTGAGTTCGGTCAGGATCCACTTGTCCTCGGGCGCCAGGTCCTTTTCGGGCGGCAGATCGTCGCCGTCCTCCTCGCCCGTCAGGTTCATCAGAACGAAGCGCGAGGCGTTCCAGAGTTTGTTTGCGAAGTTGCGCGCCGCCTCGACCTTTTCGGTCGAGAACCGCATATCGTTGCCCGGCGCGTTGCCCGAGGCGAGCGTGTAGCGGAGCGCGTCGGCGCCGTACTGCGCGATGACGTCGAGGGGATCGATCCCGTTGCCGAGCGACTTCGACATCTTCCGACCCTGCGCGTCGCGCACCAGACCGTGGATGAACACGTCGGAGAAGGGCTTTTCGTCCATGAATTCCAGACCCATGAAGATCATCTTCGACACCCAGAACGTGATGATGTCGTACCCGGTGACGAGCGTGCTGGTCGGATAGTAGCGCCGGATATCGTCGGTATCGTCCGGCCAGCCGAGGGTCGAGAACGGCCAGAGAGCGGAACTGAACCACGTATCCAGCACGTCCTCCTCCTGCCGGATCTTATGGCTTCCGCACTTCGGGCAGACCGTCACGTTCTCCTCGGACACCGTGACCTCGCCGCAATCGTCGCAGTAGAACGCCGGGATCCGGTGACCCCACCAGAGCTGACGCGAGATGCACCAGTCGCGGATGTTCTCCATCCAGTTCAGATAGATCTTCGAGAAGCGGTCGGGCACGTAGCGGATATCGCCCTCTTTCACCGCCTTGATCGCCGGCTCCGCCAGCGTTTTCATCGCGACGAACCACTGCTTGGACGCCAGCGGTTCGATGACCGAGCCGCAACGGTAGCAGTGCGCCACGGCGTGCGAGCAGGGCTCCACCTTGACGAGCAGACCCTCTTTGTCAAGGTCCTCGACCATCGCGTCGCGCGCGGCGTAGCGGTCCATACCGCAATACTTGCCGGGGAAGCAGATCTTGCCGGTCCCGTCGATGACGAAGACGTTTTCCAGCCCGTGCCGCTGCCCGGTCTCAAAGTCGTTCGGGTCGTGGGCGGGGGTGATCTTCACGCACCCGGTCCCGAAATCGGGGAGTACCGCCTCGTCGGCGATCAGGGGGATCTCCCGTCCCACCAACGGCAGGATCAGGGTCTTGCCGACCAGATGCTTGTAGCGGTCGTCGTCGGGGTTCACGGCGACGGCGGTATCGCCGAGCAGGGTCTCGGGACGCGTCGTCGCCACGATCACGTACTGCCCCGGCTCGCCCTTGATGGGATAGCGGATGTGCCAGAAGTTGCCCGCCTCGTCCCGGTGCTCCACCTCGGCGTCCGAGAGGGCGGTGTTGCAGTGGGGGCACCAGTTCGTGATGCGCAATCCGCGGTAGATCAGCCCCTTATCGTAGAGCGACACGAACACCCGCCGTACCGCGGCGGAGAGCTGGTCGTCCATCGTGAAATGCTCGCGCGTCCAGTCGCAGGACACGCCGAGTTTTTTCAGCTGCGAAATGATCCGCGAGCCGTATTTCTTTTTCCAATCCCAGACCATTTCAAGGAACTTTTCGCGCCCGACGTCGTGCCGGGTCAGCCCCTGCTCCTTGCGCAGGTTCTCCTCCACCTTGATCTGGGTGGCGATGCCCGCGTGGTCGGTCCCCGGGACCCACAGCGTGTTGTAGCCCTGCATCCGGCGATAGCGGACCAGGATGTCCTGCAGCGTTTCGTCCAGCGCGTGACCCATGTGCAGCTGCCCCGTCACGTTCGGGGGCGGGATCACGATGGAGAACGACGGCTTCTCGGCGTCGTACTCGGGGGTAAAGTACCCCTTTTCGCACCACGTCGCGTAGAGCCGGTCTTCAAAATCGGCGGGCGAGTAGGTCTTCGGTAATTCTCTTGTTGCCATATCGGTCTTCCTTCCTTTTGCGGCTTTTCCTAAAAAAATAACACCCCGTGACGAATGCCACAGGGCGCTTTGCAGCGCGGTACCACCTGATTTCACACGGGACGCCCCGTGCCTTTTGCCCTTAACGCGGGATAACGTCGCCCCTCCCGGGACGCGGCTCCGGGACGACCTTCCCACTCTCCCCCGACGGACTTGCACCGACCGTCCGCTCTCTTTCGGGTGTCGAGGGTGGTACTCCTTCCCATCTCTGCCTTTCGGATAGGAACACTATAACACAAACCGAGGGAAAAGTCAAGGGGGAGAGCGGCTTTTTTCGATTGCGGCTTGTATTCCCGGGAAAAATGTGATAGAATGGGAAACGAAAAAAGCGTCCGGGTGCCCCCGGACAAAAAAGGACGGACGGAAATGAAAGAGATCATCCTCTGCAAATACGGCGAGATCATCCTGAAAGGGGCGAATCGACCCGAGTTCGAGGGCGCGCTGACGCGCGAATTGAAACGGCGGCTGGTCCCGTTCGGGCACTTTTCGGTGCGGCGCGCCGAGAGCACGGTCTATATCACGCCGGAGGAGGAGACCTGCGACCTCGACGGCGCGTACGATACCGCCAAGTGCGTCTTCGGCTTCGTCGGGGTGACGCGCGCCGCGGAGTGTGAAAAAACGATGGAGAGCATCCTTTCGACGGCGCGGTCGTACCTGCCGCCCCGGATGGCTTCCGTCAGCACGCTCCGGGTGGACGCCAAGCGTTCCGACAAACGTTTCCCGAAAACCTCCCCCGAGATCGCCGCGGAGGTCGGGGGTGCGATCCTGTCCGCCTCCCCCCGCCTGAAAGTCGATCTGCACCATCCCGACGTGATGATCCGGGTCGAGATCCGCGACCGCGCGGCGTACGTCCACGCCGGGCAGGAAAAGGGCGCGGGCGGTCTTCCGCGCGGGACCAGCGGACGCGGGCTGCTTTTGCTCTCGGGCGGGATCGACTCCCCGGTCGCCGGGTATATGATGGCAAAGCGCGGGGTCGAGATCGAGGCGCTGCACTTCGAGTCCTTCCCCTACACCTCCGAGCGCGCCCGCGAAAAGGTGTTCACGCTTGCCGAACAGCTCTGCCGCTACTGCTCGCGCATCCATATCCACGTGATCTCGCTGACCAAGATCCAGGAGGAACTGCGCCGCGCCTGCGACGAAGAGTACTTCACGCTGATGCTCCGCCGTTTTATGATGAAACTTGCCGAGCGGTGCGCCCGCGAGTTCGGCTGCCGCGCGATCCTGACGGGCGAAAGTCTGGGGCAGGTCGCCAGCCAGACGATGGATGCCCTCGCCGTGACCGACGCCGCGACCACGATGCCGGTCCTCCGGCCCCTTATCGGGATGGACAAGGAGGAGATCGTCGAGATCTCGCGGAAGATCGGCACGTTCGATACCTCGATCCTCCCCTACGAGGACTGCTGCACCGTCTTCACCCCGCGGCATCCCAAGACCAGACCGACCGAGGAGGAGATCCTCCGCGAGGCGGCGAAGATCGATTTCGACGGGCTGATGAACGAGGCGTACGCCACGCTCTGTACCGAAACGCGGCGCGTGTCCGAGAGTTATCTCTGATTTTTGACCGTTTTCAATGATTTTTCGGCGTTTTGTCCACCGAATAACGCGAATAACTGTGCAATTTCGTCAAATAATCAATCTTGCAAACGTTCCCTGAATATGCTATAATACTCGTCGAGATGCGCTCGGCGAGTATTTCTTTCCGGCGCAAAAACAAATTAAGGAGCGGTTTCGCATGATCACCGTGATCGATCGCACGTTATCCATCCTTAAAAAACCGTCATCTTCGGCATCTCTCCGCCGCCTTGCGGACGCGATCTTCGCGTCGGGAGCCGACGTCCTCGAACTGTCGGAAGAAAACTATTGGATCCTGTCGGGCGAGAACCCCGACGGGCGCTTCCTGCTCCGTCTGGAGCGCGGATCGTCCCCCGCCTCGTTCCCCGGGATCAAGCGTTTCGTGTCCAGCGGATCCGCGATGGGCAACGTCGTGATGAGCGACGAGTACATCGTGAGGGACCCCGGACTGATCCTCTCGGGCGCGGTCCCCGCGATCCTTCGCCCTGTGCGGCTCTCGCTTGCGACCCCGTCGCTCGACTGCAACCCCGGCTTGCTCTTTTCGGCGATCCGGAACACCTTTCTCGGGCACATCGAGTTCGCGCCCCACGGCGACGCCGGGGTCGCGACGTCGCTCTGCGCCGAGTGGGCGCTCTCGGACGGGAATATGCCGGTAACCACGGTCGCGGGCGTCGGCGGTTACGCGTCGCTCTCCGACCTGACCGTTTTCCTGCGCTCCATCCGTCGCCGCCGTCCCTCCGACGAGCAGATGCCGGAGAGCGAACTGCTTGCCCGCCTTGCCGAGGCGTTCCCCGGCGAGACCGTCGGGCAGACCGAGATGAAGGTCAGCCCGTCCAGCAGCATCCACATCTTAAAGTTCCGTCTGGAACAGCTCGGGTTCGGCAATTCGCCCGCCAAACTCAAAACGCTCTCGTCCAGGATCCGCGCGGGGCACCGCAAACCCTCGCCCTACCTCGACCGCGACGCGATCTACGCCGTCAGCCGCCAGATCGACTGAACGGAACAAGCAAAGCCGCTTCGTCCCTCACCCGGCGTGAGAGTGCGACGCGGCTTTCTTTTTTACTGAAACGGGTTGCAATCCGTTTCCCGCCGTTGTATAATAGAAGAAGAAAGAACGTGACCGAAAGGACGCCGCCATGACCGCAAAAGAACGGTTTATCGACCTTTTCAATACGCACATCCGTCGGGAGGGAGCGGACAAACTGCTCGAATATCTGACCTCTCCGTCGTCGGACTTTTTCTCCGCGCCCGCCAGCACCAAGTTCCACAACAACACGCCGGGCGGACTGCTCGAACACAGTCTGAACGTTTACGACTGCCTGACCTCCTACTACGCGAGCGACCGGTGCAAGGAGATGCTCGGGCTGGAGGACGTCTCCGACGAGACGCTCGCCGTCGTCGCGCTCCTGCACGATCTTTGCAAGATCAACGTGTATAAAGAGAGCAAGCGGAACGTCAAGGACGAGAACGGCGTCTGGAAACAGGTCCCCTACTACGAGTTCAAGGACGAACTCCCCTACGGACACGGGGAAAAATCGGTCTACATCATTTCGGGCTTCATGCGGCTGTCGCGCGAGGAAGCGTTCGCCATCCGCTACCACATGGGCTTCTCAAACGAGGACGATCCCCGCAACGTCGGGGCGGCGTTCGAGATGTTCCCGCTGGCGCTGGCGCTCTCGATCGCGGATACCGAGGCGACCTATTTTATGGAAGGAAAGCCGAAAACAAATGTACTGTAAAGCGTGTGAGGCGGCGGTCCGCCGCGGGCTTCGTCCGCGCCCGGATTGCCCGGATTGCCGGCGGCTGTCCGAAGAAAACGAGCCGCTTGCCCCCCGCATTCCCGGAATACCCCCCCACCGACTGGTCCCGAAGACGGGGGAGGATCGTTTGCACGGGCACCTCGTCTGTGCCGTCTGCCGCCGTCTGCTGCTGCCCGATAACGCCCGGACGGTGTCGGGGAACGTGCTTTGCTTCACCTGCTACGAGCGGCTGCCGGTCTGCGTCGGATGCGGCGTGCGCCTGCTCGAGGCGGAACTCTACGAATGCGACGGCGCCACTTTCTGCGAGACCTGCTACGACCGGCTCGACGAGTGCGAACTCTGCGGGAACAAGGTCTACCGATACGACGAAAACGCCCTCGCCCTGCTTTGTTCCGAGTGTCGGGAGACCTCGGGCGTCTGCGACGTCTGCGGCGCCATCGTGCCGAAAGAGGAACTGGTCGACGCGGAGGGACATCCCGTCTGCACGACCTGCGCCGCCGAGATGGACGAGTGCGAGGACTGCGGCAAACTCGTCTTTTCGCTGCCCGGCGAACCGCACCCCCGGCTCTGTTCGGCGTGCCTTTCCGACTACGCCACCTGCCGCGTCTGCGGCGAGCCCATCCCCATCGCGGACAAGGACCGCTACGTCGTCGACGGCAAGATCCTCTGCGAGAACTGCTACGACGATCTGCCCGAGTGCGAGGAGTGCTTCACCCGTTTCTTCCCGGTCAAGGGCGAGGAGCGCGGCGAGACCGTCTGCCCCTCCTGCCGCAACCACTTCACCCGGTGCGAGGAGTGCGGAAAACGGATCCGCTTTACCGACGCCTACGACATCGACGGGCGCATCCTCTGCGAGGAGTGCCGCTCCGCTTTGCCGGATACCGACTGAACGCTACACAAACGAGGCGACCGCCCGAACCGGGCGGTCGCCTTATTATTGCGTTTTCGTTTCTTACAGAACCTGAATGGGTCTTCCCCCCGCCAGGATGATCATCTTGGCGGCACCGGGAGCAAACGCGGACGCCTGCACCATCAGCGGCTTGTCGAGTTTGCCGTAGGCGGTGATCCGGACCTCGGCGGCGTTCTCGGGGATCAGCCCTTTCTGCCGGAGGATCCGCGCGTCGATATAGGAGTACGGTTTGAAGTTGGCGTTCAGCGCGTCGATCGGAAGATCCGCGACCTTGCCGTTGACCTTGCGGTAGACCACGACGGTCAGATCCTCCGCCGCATCGTCCGACATCATCTTTTCGGCGGCGACCGCGTAAACGCCGGGGTTCAGAGTAAAGCCGTCGCGTTTCGGATCGGTGAAGTCCACGGTCTCGGACACATTCGAGGGCACCGGCATAAACACGGGATTATCCAGTTTCGGATAGTCGGGAACGGGCGGGTTCTCGTCTTCGATCTCGTCCTCGACGACGTCTTCCGCTTCGGTCTCTTCGGCCTCTTCGGTCGCTTCCTCCGCGGCGGGTTCCTCTTCACCGACTGCCGGTGCGGCGTCGGCCTCGATCACGGTCTCCATCTCCTGTTCGGGCACGTCGGCGGGAACGATGGGTTCCTCTTCGGGGACCGCGGTCGCCACGACCGGCGCGGGAGCGGCGGCGGGAGCCGGAGCCGGCTCGACCGTCTCTTCCTCGGCGGGAAGGGCGTCGGGCACGTCGTCGGCGGCGTCCTTTTCCGCCGAGGACTTAGCGATCTTCCGCGAGAGCAGGATCACGAGGTGCAGCAGCACCGCGATGACGACGAACGCGACGACGATAATGATGAACGACGGGACGATCGCCGTGCCGAAATCGGAGAAGATGCCGTGGATCAACTTGAATACCTCGGGCGACCCGATCTCCAGCGCCTTGACCATATCGGCAAGGAAGTCGCCGGTCTTCACGGTGTTCAGGGCGATCAGGACCAGCCCGGCGGCGCCGAGCGTTTCGATCACGAGCAGAACGCGGGCAAGACGGCGGAAGAACCGGACCTTGAAGCACCCGAGAACCATCGCCACGACGGCGAAAGCGGCGAGCGCCAGACCCGCGATGAGGACGATGATCCGCACGATCTCCGCCGCGTCGGCAAGGGCGGGGATCGCCTTTCCGACAAAGCCGAACAGATGGGGAAACGTGTCGGCGAAGAACTGGTAGAACTTATCCATATATGTACCCTCCTCGATGCGGTTTTTCGGGTAGGAGCGTCCTGTCCGCACCGATATTCGTAGATACTACAAGTATATCATAGCCCTATTAAAAAATCAACACTTTTCTTTTATTTCACAGGCAGAATTTCACATCCCGCGCGCCCGTTGACCGGGAAAACGGAGGGGGGCGGTTGTAAGATTTTTCGCCGCGGCAGACGCTTTTGAAATAAGAAAAGGAGAGAGCCGAAACTCTCTCCTTCGGGGTCGCTTGGGATCAGTACATCCCGCCCATTCCGCCGGCGGCGGGCGCGGCGACGGGGGTCTCCTCCTTCTTGTTCGCGACGACGGCTTCGGTCGTCAGAACGGTGGAGGCGATCGACGCGGCGTTCTGCAGAGCGGAGCGCGTCACCTTGGTCGGATCGACGATACCGACCTCGAGCATATCGACGTACTTCTCGTTGTAGGCGTCGAAACCGTAGCCGGTCTTGCCGGACGATTTCACGCGGTCGAGGATCACGGCGCCGTCAAGACCCGCGTTGTCCGCGATCTGACGGAGCGGCGCTTCCAGGGCTTTCATGACCAGACGGATACCCGTCTTCTCGTCGCCTTCGGCGTCGGTGAGCAGCTTCTCGACGGCGGGGATCACGTTGATGAACGCGGTGCCGCCGCCCGCGACGATACCCTCTTCAACGGCGGCTTTGGTCGCGTTCAGGGCGTCCTCGATGCGGAGCTTCTTCTCTTTCATCTCGGTCTCGGTCGCGGCGCCGACCTTGATGACGGCAACGCCGCCTGCAAGTTTCGCCAGCCGCTCCTGGAGCTTCTCACGGTCGAAATCGGAGGTCGTGGTCTCGATCGCCTGACGGATCTGCGCGACCCGCGCCTTGATGGCTTCGGGATCACCCGCGCCGTCGACGATGATCGTGTTCTCTTTGTTGACCTTGATCTGCCGTGCGCGGCCGAGCTGCGCGACGGTGGTCTCTTTCAGGTCAAGACCCAGTTCGTCGGTGATGACTTCGCCCCCCGTCAGGGTCGCGATGTCGCGGAGCATCTCTTTCCGTCTGTCGCCGAAACCGGGCGCCTTGACGGCAACGCAGGTGAAGACGCCGCGCAGTTTGTTCAGAACCAGCGTGGTCAGCGCCTCGCCCTCGACGTCCTCCGCCACGATCAGGAGCTTCTTGCCCGCCTGCACGATCTGTTCGAGCAGGGGGAGCAGATCCTGGATGTTCGAGATCTTCTTATCGGTGATGAGGACGTAGGCGTCGTCAAGCACCGCCTCCATCTTGTCGGTATCGGTCGCCATATAGGGGGACAGATACCCGCGGTCGAACTGCATGCCCTCGACCACCTCGCTGTAGGTCTCGGCGCTCTTGGACTCCTCGACGGTAATGACGCCGTCGGAGGTCACTTTCTCCATCGCGTCGGCGATCAGCTGACCGATCACGGCGTCGCCCGCCGAGATGGTGCCGACCCGCGCGATATCCTCGGTGCCGGAAACCTTCTTCGAGTTCTTTTTCAGTTCCGCGACCGCCGCGTCGACCGCTTTCTGGATCCCCTTGCGGAGGACCATCGGGTTCGCGCCCGCCGTCACGTTCTTCATGCCCTCGCGGATCAGGGTCTGCGCCAGCAGGGTCGCCGTCGTGGTGCCGTCGCCGGCGGCGTCGTTGGTCTTGGTCGCGACCTCGCGGACCAGCTGCGCGCCCATATTCTCGGCGGCGTCCTCCAGCTCGATCTCCTTGGCGATGGTCACGCCGTCGTTGATGATGAGCGGCGAGCCGTATTTCTTATCGAGCACCACGTTCCGGCCCTTCGGACCGAGGGTGATCTTCACCGTATCCGCCAGTTTGTCGACGCCGCGGAGCAGGGCGTCTCTTGCTTCGATCCCGTACAGAATGTCTTTTGCCATGATCGTATTCCTCTTTCGCTTTTATTCGTTCGGTTCTCTTATTCCACGACGGCGAGAATGTCGCCGACGCGCACGATGGTATATTCCTCGCCGTCCACCTTGACCTCGGTGCCGGAATACTTGCTCGTGATGACCTTTTGACCGGGTTTCACGGTCATTTTGATCTCTTTGCCGTCGACCACGCCGCCGGGGCCGACCGCGATCACTTCCATCACCTGCGGCTTCTCTTTCGCCGAGCCCGGCAGGATCAGACCCGATTTGGTGGTCTCCTCCGCCTCGATCGCCTTGACGACCACGCGGTCAGATAAGGGGATAAGTTTCATTGTCCGTTCCTCCTGTTCCTTTCGGAAATATTAACGATTGGATTAGCACTCAAAAAGGTCGAGTGCCAATTTTCAGGTACTATTGTAAATCATCCATCCGAAAAAATCAAGCGATTTTGCAAGAATTCACAGTATGTTCACAATTTTGAAACCGCGCTGCGAAAACGCGCGGTCCGGCGCCGGAAGACCGCCCGGGAAAGAGGGGCAAAACCGCCTTTGTATCAGGACAATTCCCGCCGGAGCAGTTCCAGCGCGCGCTTCTCCTCGCGCGACACTTTGACCTGCGAAAGACCCAGCAGTTCGGCGACCTTTTGCTGGCTGAGGTCGCGGAAATAGCGGAGCAGGACGATCCGCTTCTTTTCTTTCGGCAGTTTGGCGACGGCGAGGGCGACGGCGACCCGGTCGAACGTGCGTTCGCCCTCGGCTTCGTCGGAGAGCGTTTCGGCAAGGGTCGGACCCTCGTCCCCCGCGTAGGCGTATTCCGAGAGCGAGCGGATCGGGGACACGGCGTCCAGGGCGTCGGCGGCTTGTTCGGGGGTCGCCCCGACCCGCCGCGCGATCTCAAAGAGCCGGAGATCCTCTCCCTCCGCCGCAGCCCTTTCGCGCTCGGCTGCGATCTTCGCCGCCAGCCGTTTCGCCTCGCGCGAGACCTTGATCGGACCGTCGTCGCGCAAGAAACGCCGGATCTCCCCGAATATCAGGGGGACGGCGTAGGTCGAAAAGGTGCAGCCGCGCGCGGGGTCAAAGGTACGGATCGCTTTCAGCAGTCCCGTCTGCCCGACCGAGAACAGCTCCTCACGGTCGTAGCCGCGGTCGGAGAACCGCGCCGCCACGCCCCGGACCAGTCCCGCGTTGTTTTTGACCAGTTCCTCCTCGGCGTCCCTGTCGCCCGCCCGCGCCGCCTCAAGCAGGCGCGGGTTGCTCTCATACTTCCGGTCGGCGTCCATTCGGCTCACTTCATTTTCTTATACAACGTAACTTTGGTCCCGCGCCCGGGTCGGCTGCGGACGGTCAGTCGGTCGGAGAACGCCTCTATCACCGAAAAGCCCATGCCGCTCCGCTCGCCGGCGGGGTCGGTCGTAAAGAGTGGCGTGCGCGCCCGCGCGACGTCCTCGATCCCACATCCCTTGTCCTTGACCGTGACCCGCACGACCCGGTCGGGGAGGAGCGCAAGCGACAGTACGACCCGGCAGTCGCCGCCGTCGTCCCCGTCCCCGCGCCGGTAGCCGTGGACGATCGCGTTGGTCACGGCTTCGGACACCGCGCATCTCAGGTCGGAGAGGTCCTCCACCGTCGGGTCGAGTTGCGAAAGAAACGCGCCGACGACCGATCGGGCGATCCCCTCGTTGACGCTCTTTGCCGGGAGGGAACACTCCAGTTCGTTTAAGATGGTCTGCTTGGTTCTCATCGTGATCTCCTTTCTGATTAATGCCCGCAAAAGTCAGACGGCGCCGGCGGGCTGTGCGTCCGGTTCGGGCAGGATCAGTCCCGGCAGCCGCTCGACCCCGGCAAGCGAGAGGATGCGCGCAACGGGGGGATTTAGCCCCGCAAGCCGCAAAACCCCCTTTCTTGCGGTCATCAGGTTCAGACGTCCGAGGATGAGCCCCAGACCCGCCGAATCCATAAAGCCGACGCCGGACAGATCCAGCGTAAGGGAGGCGGGCAGTCGCCGGAACACCTCCATATCGATGTTTTCGCGGAGCCGCCGCGCCGCGTGGTGGTCGATCTCGCCCGAAAGCCGGGCGACAAGATCCGTCCCGTTCAAATCAAAGGTCACCTCC
>CAMJCC010000014.1 GCA_946404035.1 uncultured Clostridia bacterium
TCGGTCTACGAAGAGTTGGCGAAAGATAAGGGGTTTTCGTTTACAAAACGCGAAAACGCCGTCACGGTCAAGGGGAAGCTGACCCCCGGCGAATACGCGGTCCCCGGCGACGTCAGTTCGCAGTTCGTTTCGGGTCTGCTCTTCGCGCTCCCCCTGCTCGACGGCGACAGCGTGATCAGACTGCTTCCGCCGGTCGAGAGCCGGAGTTACCTGGATCTGACGGTCTCGGCGCTTGCCGAATACGGCGTCACGGCAGTCTGGGAAGACGATACGACCCTGCTCGTCCCCGGGGGACAAACCTACCAAGCCCACGACGCAAAAGTCGAGGGCGACTGGTCCAACGCGGCGGCGTTCCTCTCGCTCGGGGTCAACGTCACGGGACTGCGGGAGGACAGTTTGCAGGGTGATCGGCGCGTGACCGGATACCTTGCGGAACTTGACCGCGGGAAAGCCGAGATCGACCTGACCGACTGTCCCGACCTTGCCCCCGTGCTGTTCGCCCACGCCGCGCTCCGCTACGGCGGACGATTTACGGGGACCCGGCGGCTCGCCGTCAAGGAGAGCGACCGGGGTGAAGCGATGAAAGCGGAGCTGTCCAAATGCGGCGTTCCCGTCACCGTCGGGGAGAACGAGATCGACGTCGGGTGCGGCGCCAAAGCGCCCGAAACGCCCTTTTCGGGGCACAACGATCACCGGATCGTGATGGCGTGCGCCCTGCTCGCCGCCAAACTGGGCGGGGAGATCGACGGGATCGGGGCGGTCAAAAAGAGTTATCCCGATTTCTTTTCAAAACTGCAATCTGTGAATATCAAGGTGGAAACGAAAGATGGAATGGATATCGAAAAGTAACGTCCTGATCGTCGGGCTCGGGCTGATGGGCGGGAGCTACGCAAAGGGGCTGAAACGCCTGGGCTTCCGCGTGACGGCGCTGGCGCGCCGCAGGGAAACGGTCGACTACGCGCTGGAACACGGCATCATCGACGCGGGTTCGGACAGTATCGACCCGAAACTCATCGGCGAGGCGGACGCGGTGGTCTTCGCCCTCTATCCCGGGGTGTTCAAGGAGTGGATCCGGGACAATCAGAAGTACCTGAAACCCGGCGCGCGCCTGACCGACGTGACCGGCGTGAAGCGCTGTATCGTTTACGATATCCAGGCGATGCTCCGCCCCGACGTCGAGTTTATCGCCGCGCACCCGATGGCGGGGCGCGAGGTCTACGGCGTCGAGAACAGCGACGAGCGCATCTTCTTTAACGCCAACTACATCGTCACCCCGACCGACAAGAACACGCCGGAGGCGATCGAGTGGTGCAAGGACCTGGGGCGCATCCTCGGGTTCCGCAAGGTCAGCGTTCTGTCGCCCGAGGAGCACGACGAGATGATCGGCTTCCTCTCCCAGCTTACCCACTGCATCGCGGTCTCCCTGATGACCTGCTCGGACAATCGGCACCTGGTCGACTACACGGGCGACAGTTTCCGCGATCTGACAAGGATCGCGCGCATCAACGACGCGATGTGGAGCGAACTGTTCCTTTTGAACCGCGACGATCTTCTGAAACAGATGGATCTTTTCATTTCCGAGTTCGGCGAGATGCGTCGGCTCCTTGCCGAGGGCGACGCCGAGGGTCTGCGCGAAAAGATGCGGCTCTCGACCGAGCGGCGGGCATATTTCAACAAGTAACGAAAAACGAGGTACCACCCATGAATATGAATTTCAAACGCAAACTGCCCATCCCGATGGAGACCAAGGAGATGTACCCGGTCACGCGGGAGATGGAGGAGACCGTCGAGCGCCGCATCACCGAACTGAAAGAGATCTTTTCGGGCGAGAGCGACAAAATGGCGCTGATCATCGGTCCCTGCTCCGCCGACAACGAGGACAGCGTGATCGACTACATCACCCGCTTGATCCCCGTGCAGGAAAAGGTGAAGGACAAGATCCTGATCGTTCCGCGCATCTACACCAACAAACCCCGCACGACGGGAGAGGGCTACAAGGGGCTGGTGCATCAGCCCGACCCGAAGGCGGAGCCCGACCTCTTCAAAGGGATCATCGCCACGCGGGAACTGCACATGCGCGCGGTCAAGGAGACCGGGTTCGCCTGCGCGGACGAGATGCTCTACCCCGAGAACCACAAGTACCTCGACGACCTGCTGGGCTACGTGGCGGTCGGCGCGCGGAGCGTGGAGGATCAGCAGCACCGCCTGACCGCCAGCGCGATCGAGTGCCCCGTCGGGATGAAGAACCCGACCAGCGGCGATCTTTCGGTCATGATGAACGCCATCCTCGCCGCCCAGCATCAGCACGACTTCATTTACCGCGGCTGGGAGGGGCGCTCGGGCGGCAACCCCTACGCCCACGCGATTTTGCGCGGGTATATCGACAACACCGGCGCGACCTTCCCGAACTATCATTACGAGGCGCTGGTGCATCTTGCCGAACTGTTCGGGAAATGGAACGTCAAGAACCCCGCCGTCATCATCGACTGCAACCACGCCAACAGCGGGAAGAACCCGTTTGAACAGCCCCGGATCTTAAAAGAGGTCCTCCATTCCTGCCGGTACAACCCGGAACTGCGGAAACTGGTCAAGGGCTTTATGGTCGAGAGTTACATCGAGGATGGGAACCAGCCCATCGGCGGCGGCGTCTACGGAAAGAGCATCACCGACGCCTGCCTCGGTTGGGAAAAGAGCGAGAAACTGATCCTTGATATGGCGGACGCGCTGTAAGAGCGTTTACACGGACAAAACGGTGCGGAAAACCATTCGTTTTCCGCACCGCGCCCCCGAAAGATTGTTTATCTTTTTTCGTTTTCGCTCTTGACAAACCGCATCCTATATAGTACAATATAATCCGCTACGCAGATGTAGTTCAATGGTAGAATATCAGCTTCCCAAGCTGACTACGCGGGTTCGATTCCCGTCATCTGCTCCAAAAAACAGGCGAGGCCGCACACGCGACCCCGCCTGTTTTTTTGGAGCAGACGCCGTTCAACGTCGAACCCGCGCGTTTGCGCAAGCAAACGCTATGCTCTCGCCATCCGATACGGCTCTCTTTTTCTCTATTCGAGGCGAGAGCAGCGGGTAGCGCCGCCTCCGGCGCGTCGATTTCCTCTGTAACTCTCTTCCCCTCTCTTGCATTCTGCTCCCGGATATGCTATGATTGTTATGGTCGAAAAACAAAATCGCGCCTTTCGAGTGTCGAAAGACGCGATCCTGGAGCTGGTGGTGAGATTTGAACTCACGACCTGCTGATTACGAATCAGCTGCACTGCCCCTGTGCTACACCAGCGAATGGACCCGGGGAAATACCGCGGATTATTCTATCACGGTTTCCCGCGTTTGTCAAGAGAAAAAACAAAAACGGGCAGGTTTTTTATGAATTTATGCAATCCCCGGGTGATCCGGGAACTGATGGTGGAAGCCGGGATCAAATTCCGGCGCGACCTCGGGCAGAACTTTCTCGTCGACCCGAGCGTCCCCGAGGCGATCGCGGACGTCGCGGCGTTCGACCCCGACGAGGTACTGCTTGAGATCGGACCCGGGATCGGGTGCCTGACCGCGGAACTGGCGGAACGTTACCGCAAGGTGGTCGCGGTCGAGATCGACCGGGGGCTGATCCCCGTTCTGCAAAAGACGCTTGCGGACTACGATAACGTGACCGTCGTCAACGCCGACTGTATGGAGATCGACCTTGCCGCCGTTCTGTCGGAGGCAATGGGAGGCGGTTCTCCCGGCGCGGATTTTCCGGTTTCGGTCGCCGCCAATCTTCCCTACTATATCACGACCCCCATCCTGCTCCGTCTGCTCGAATGCGGCGTCCGTTTTTCCCGCATCACGGTGATGGTGCAGAAAGAGGTCGCGGACCGTCTGGCGGCGGCGCCGGGGTCGCGCGACTACGGCGCGATCACCGCCGTGCTCGGCTACTACGGAACGGTGACGCGGCACTTTACGGTCTCCCCCGGCAGTTTCCTGCCCCCTCCCGCCGTGTCGAGCGCCGTGGTGTCGATCGACCTGTACCCCGAACCGGCGTACCGTCCCTTGTCCGAGAAGACCTTTTTCGACACGGTCCACGCCGCGTTCGAGCAGAGGAGAAAAACGCTGGTCAACGCTTTGTCCGCGCGGTTTTCCGACCTCGGCAAAGAGAGGATCGCCGAAATCGTGACGTCCTGCGGGCATCCCGCCGACGTGCGGGGCGAGCGGCTCTCGACCGGCGACTTCGTTTCGCTCTCCGACGCGCTGTTCCGGGCGAAGAACGACGGGTAAAGCGCGCCTGCCCCTCTTTCACAAAAAAGTTTTGAGTTCAACGCATTTTTTTGTGAAAAACGATTGACGAACGGAACGGAATGTGCTAAACTTAAAGTACCAAATATTTTAAGGAGGGTTTCCCGTTATGGCAGCCAAGAAAGATTACTTCGGTCTTGATTACATCATCAGTCTGATCCTCGCCATCATCCCCTTCACCGCGTGGCTCTGCGGTGTCATCACCCGTATTTCCGAGGGTAAGATCGTCGCCGGTATCATCCGGATCTTCCTGGGTGGATGGATCCTGTGGGTCCTCGACCTGATCTGCATGATCACGAAGAAAGAGATCTTCCGTCTCCTCGATATGTGATCTGCATCACGTAAAACACGGTCGCCTGCCAACGCAGGCGACCGTGTTTTTTTGTTTTGGGGATCAGGCGGCTTCCTTATCCTCGACGACGACGCCGCCGGTGAGTTCCTGATAGAACTCGGCGCGCGCAGCCGTGCGGTACGGATCGACCCACAGAACGCCGATGCCGCAAGCCAGAATACCGACGATGTACCAGCCGATGAAGCTGAGATCGAGGACGAACAGTTTCCACTTGTTGCCGTCCATAATGCGACGGCTCTCGTCAATGCACTGTTTCCAATCCCAATCGGGATGATCGTAGGCGAGGAAGATCGCCTGGGAATACGAATACGACTTGACGATACCGGGGATCAGGAACAGGAGCGACCACAGGAAGATGAAGATCTCCTCCATCAGCCCGAGGAGCAGAAGACGGACGAACCCGCCGTCGGTAAAGCCCTTGAACAGGTCGGCAAGATCCGCATTCTCTTTACCGCGGGTAAGAGAGAGGAAGAAGACGGAGGCGCCGAAAGCGAGCGGACCGACCAGAAGGAGCGGACCGATACCGGTAAAGGAGACCGCCGAGAGGATCGCGGACACGATCACGAGCGCCAAGAGAGCGAACAGCCAGTTGGTCGCGAAGATCTGACCGCCAAGTCTTGCCCGTGCTCTGGCACGGAGTTCGGGACGAGAAACGTTCATAATGAAATACCTCCAAAAAAATGTACTTTCGTACTGTGTCTATTATACTCTTTTCCCGCCGTTTTGTCAAGCGAGGACCGGCGGTTTTTGTCAGAACGAGCGTTCTTTTCCCGAAAGGCGCGAAAAGTATTTCCGGATCAGATCCGCGGGGATCACGGTCAGGGCGAGCAACACGACCCGAAACAGGAGCCGCGGCGGGAGCGGGACGGTGCGGAATAGTTCCCCGCCCCGGTAGACCATCAGCAGTTGGATGGTCGAGATCAGGGCGAAGAGCGGGAGAAAAAGGCGATTTTTGAGAATGCCCGTAAACAGCCGGAGCCGCTCTGTCCTGGCGTTGACGCAGTTGAACAGTCCCGCGAAGACGAAGAGGACGAAAAAGGCGGTGAGGTACCGAACGGGGTCGGAGGCGTACCCGAACGCGCGGCGGAAGACCGGGAGGACCAGGAACCCGACCGAGAGCAGCAGCGTATAGCCCCCGGTCACACCGATCTGCCCCCTCATCGTCCGGTTCAGGATGGGTTCGTCGCGGCGCTTGGGCTTTTCGCGCATACGGGACGCAAGCGGCGCCTCTCCCGCGAACATCAGCCCGCCGAGGGTGTCCATAATGAGATTGACCCAGAGCATCTGCACGATGGTGATCGGGGTCGGAAGCCCGAACAGTTGCCCGAAAAGCGACACGCCGACCGCCGCCAGGTTCATCATCAACTGGAACGTGATGAACTTGCGGATGCTGGAAAAGATGGTGCGCCCGTAGAGCACGGTCTTGGCGACCGAGGCGATGCTGTTGTCGAGGAGCACGACGTCCCCCGCCTCGCGGGCGACCGAGGTCCCGCTTCCCATCGCGAACCCCACGTCCGAATGCCGGAGGGCGGGCGCGTCGTTGATCCCGTCGCCGGTCATCCCGACGACCAGACCCGCGTTCTGCGCGACCCGGACCAATCGGGTCTTATCCGACGGGACGGCGCGGCAGACGACAGACAGGCGCGGCAGGAGCGCGGAGAGTTCGGCGTCGGTCATATCGCGGAGTTGTGCCGCGTCGAAGAGCAGTTCTCCGGCGTCGGGACGGTAGAGCCCGCAGGACGCGGCGACCGCGGCGGCTGTCCCCGCAACGTCCCCCGTCACCATCACGACCCGGACCCCGGCGCGCGTGAGGGAGGCGACCGTTTGGGCGGCGTCGCGGCGCACCCGGTCGGATAAACACAGACAGGCGACCAGGGTCAACTCTCCGAGCCCGTCGAGCGTTTCCGCCATCTTTTCGGCAGAGAGGACGGCTATGACGCGCGCCCCGCGAGACGCCGCATTGGACACGGCGGAGGTCATCTTTGCCCGCGCCGCCGGGTCGAGCGGTGAGATCCCGCCGTCCGGGAGCAGGAACCCGGTCGCGCGCGGGAGGAGATAATCGGGCGCGCCCTTGACCAGTACCGTGTGCTCCGTGCCCGTGAGTTCCACCGCCGAGAACTTGGCGTCCGAGCGGAACGGGACGAAACCGACGGCGCGTGCGTTCTTCGGTACTCCGTCGCGGGCAAACGCCTCCGCCGCGGCGCGCTCGGTCGCGTTGCCGATCTCACCCGTCCCGGGGGAAAGCGCCCCCTCGCGGTTGAAGCGCGCGGACAGGGCAAGGACGCGGAGCGCGGCGGGATAGTCCGCCCTGACTTCCCCGATCCGCCTCTCAATCCCGTCCGGGGTGACGACGCGGGTCAGTTTCATTTTGCCCTCGGTCAGCGTCCCGGTCTTGTCGGTGAAGAGGATATTCATACTCCCCGCCGTTTCGATCCCGACCAGTTTTTTCACCAGAACGTGATCGCGCATCATCCGGCGCATATTGGAGGAAAGAACGACCGTGATCATCATCGGGAGCCCCTCCGGCACGGCGACCACGATCACCGTGATCGAGAGCGTGAGGGCGCGGAGCAGGGTCGGGAGAAGAAAGCCGGGATCCGAGAGGAGCGCGCCGATCCCCGCCGCCGAGAACCCGCCCCCGACGACGACGGCGCGGAAAAGGTAGCACAGAGCGATGAGCGCGGCGGACAGGTAGCCGATCCGGCTGATCTGACGGGCGAGCCGCGAGAGCCGGAGTTTCAGGGGGCTGATGCGCGTTTCGGTCTGCAGTTCCGAGGCGAGCGCGCCGAAGACCGTCGCATCCCCGACCCGTCCGACCCGCGCGACCCCCTCTCCCGCCGTCACGACCGCGCCCGAAAAGAGTTGATGCGGGTCGGAAAGCGACCATTCTCCCGAGAACGCGCCGGGTGTCCGCCGCGCTTCGCGCGCCTCGCCGTTCAGCGCCGAGAGATCGAGCGAGAGTTCGCCGGAGAGGAGGATGCAGTCGGCGGGAACGCGGTCGCCGCCGCGCAAAAGCAAGAGGTCGCCCACGACGATCTCCTCCACCGAAAGGGTCCGACGTTCCCCCTCCCGCACGACGGTCACGGTCGCGCCGCCCGCCTCGCGCGAGAGTTTCTCAAAGGCGCGTTCGCTGCCGTATTCCGACGCGGTGGACACCAGCGACGACACCAAAACGGCGAGCACGATGCCGCCCACCTCAAACCAGTTGCAGCGGCGGAAAGTGAACGCCACCTCGACCCCGACCGCGGCGAGCAGGACGCGGATGATCGGGTCGGAGAGATTTTGATAAAGGCGGGAGAGGAACCCCCGCCTTTTCTTTTCGGTCAGCCGGTTGGCGCCGTGGCGCGCCCGCGACGCCAGGACCTCCCCCGCGGAAAGACCCCTCTCTTGGCTTCTGTCCATCCCGTTTCGTACCCCCGATCTCACTTGTTCCGCCTCCATTCTATTCGTTTGCGCCCCGCTTCATCACCGGGCGGCGCAACGCGGCGAAAAAACGGTCAAAAAAAGGGCGAAAAACGCCCGTCGCCCCTTGACATCCCCACGGTTTGGTGGTATATTATATTTGGTGGAAGTTGGGGTTTTCCCGGGTCGCGCGACGCGTGAAAAACCGAACGGTTTTTCGGGACCGGAAATCCGCCGACCGCTTCCCTCCTCTTTAAAAGAGGTCAAACGACAGATCAAGGAAGGAGAGATTTGCTTTTCGGCAAATCGAAATTCGGCTTTGGGAAATAGAAAAGCAGAACAAAACGCCGGGGGTATCCCGACCGTCGCGTCGCTCCGCGCGAAAGCAAGCGAGAGCGAGCAGGCGGCGAGAGCGACCGTCGCGTCGATCTTCGACGAGGGGACCTTCGTCGAGACCGGGGCGCTGATCGCGCGTCGGTTCTCCGAGACGCCGGGGGGCAGCGACGCGGGCGAACTTGCCGGGGTCGTCACGGGCTACGGCGCCGTGGACGGAAAACTGACCTGCGCGTTCGTGTTTGACGCCGCGCGTTGCAAGGGCGCCGTCGACGGACGCACCGCCGACAAGATCGTTTCGCTCTACGAAACGGCGAAAAAGAACGGCGCGCCGGTGATCGGCGTGTTCGACAGCGTGGGCGCGAACGTATTCGAGGGCGTTTCGGCGCTCGCCGCGTACGGCAGGATCCTGTCCGCCGTCGCCGGGGCGTCGGGCATCGTTCCGCAGATCGCCCTGATCTCGGGCAAGTGCATCGGAACGCTGTCCGCCGTGGCGGCGATGTTCGATATCGCCATTCTCGAGGAGGGCGCGTCGCTCTACGTGACCGACCCCGCCCTGACGGGTGAAAAGGACGGGCAGTCCCCGATCCTCTGTGCCGAGTGTGACGCCGGGACCGCCGCGGACACCGTCCGCCGGCTGATCTCTTTCCTGCCCCCCTGCGCGGGGTGCGGCGTGCGGGTATCGGAGCCGACCGACGACCTGAACCGCCGTCTTGCAAAGACGCTTCCCGCCGACGCCGCCTCTATCCTCGCGGCGGTCGCGGACAACGGAAAGACGCTCGCCGTGTCGGGCGCCGGATCCCTGCTCTGCTCGTTTGCCGAGATCGGCGGCGTGCGGTGCGGGATCGTGCTCTCAGACGAGAGCAAAAACGAGGGTCGGATCGACGCGCTCTCGGCGCGGACCGCCGCCCGGTTCGTCGATCTCTGCGACGCGTTCTCGCTTCCCGTGGTGACACTCGTCAACTCGATGGGGCTCGCCGTTTCGGCTGAGAACGAGCGCGCGCCCTACTCCACCGATCTTGCCCGCCTCGCGTTCGCCTACGCCGGTGCGAGCGTCCCGACCGTCACCGTCATCCTCGGTCACGCGATCGGGGCGGCGTTCCCGCTGCTCGGTTCGCGCAGTACGGGCGCCGACGTCGTGTACGCGCTCGAGGGGTCGGAGATCGGAGTGCTTCCCGCCGACGCCGCCGTCGCGTTCGCGTTCGAGGACGCGCTGGCAAAGGGCAGGACCAAAGAGGAACTCCGCGAGGAGTGGAAGAATATGATCGCCTCTCCCGTCGCCGCCGCCGCCACCGGCGAGATCGACGACGTGATCGAGCCGTCGGAGCTGCGCTGCCGCATCGCGTCCGCGCTCCTGATGCTCTCGGAAAAGGGTGCGCCCGCCGCGCCCGACCGGGCGATCCGTCCGCTGTGACAAGGGGGTTCCTATGTTTCTTGCCATTGACGTGACCAAACCGCTGGAAAGCACGGCGGATAAATTTGCCTACGGCGGTCAGATGCTGCTGATCGGGATGAGCGTCGTTTTCTCGGTGCTCCTGATCCTCTGGGGTTCGCTTGAACTCTTCCATCTGATCGTGACCAAACTCCCCGCCGCCCTTGAAAAGAAGCGGAAAGCAAAAGCCGAAGCGGAGGTCGAAGTCGTCGAAGCGGCGCAAGAGGCGCCGGGCGAGGACGAGGGCGAGCTTGTCGCCGTGTTTGCCGCCGCGATCGCCGCCGCGAGCGAGGATGACCCTGCGGGGTCGTTCCGGGTCGTTTCTTTCCGGCGCGTCTGAGCCGGACCATTGAGAACAATACGAAAGGATCACATATTATGAAAAACTATCGGATCACCGTCAACGGAAAGACCTACGAGGTCACGGTCGAGGAGACAGGGGCTGCCGCCCCCGTCGCCGCCGCTCCCGCGCCCGTCCAAGCGGCGCCCGCCCCCGCCAAAGCCGCCGCCCCCGCCGCACCGGCAGGAGCCGAGAAAGTCACCTCCCCGATGCCCGGCACGGTGCTTGCGGTGAAGGTCGCCGCGGGTCAGTCGGTCAAGAAGGGAGAGACCGTCGTTCTGCTGGAAGCGATGAAGATGGAGAACGAGATCCCCGCGCCGCGCGACGGCGTGGTCGCCTCGGTCGCCGTCAGCAAGGGTTCCTCCGTGCAGGCGGGCGATCTGCTCATCTCGCTGAACTGATCTCACCGGAGGTCGACGTTCGATGAACATTATCCAAGCATTCGGACGTTTCTTCCGCGGGACCGGGTTCGTCGGTCTTGACTGGAAGACGCTCGTAATGTATCTGATCGTCTTTGTGCTCGCGTATCTCGCGATCGTAAAGAAATTCGAGCCGCTGCTGCTGCTCCCCATCGCATTCGGGATGCTGCTCGCCAATCTGCCGGGCGCGAACCTGATGCACCTGGACTTCTTCTTCGACGAGCATTACTTCGTCGGGGACAACGCCGTTTTCGCAGACCAGCTCAAGGCGTTCCTTGCCGAATTCCCGGACGCGGTCTTCGACACGGCGGCGATGAAGTTCCACGGGATCGCGGACGTCTCCGCGTTTGCCGACGCGTTCCGCGCCTCTCCCCTCTCCGAGTTCGCCACCCTCTCCGAGGATCTGGCGCTCCACGTCAAGATGTCGGTGATGGTGAAAGAGGTCTTCAACAACGGCGGACTGGTCGATATCCTCTATCTCGGCGTGAAACTCGGCATCTACCCCGCCCTGATCTTTATGGGCGTCGGGGCGATGACCGACTTCTCCCCTCTGATCGCCAACCCGAAGAGTTTGGTGCTTGGCGCCGCGGCGCAGTTCGGCGTGTTCGCCGCGTTCTTTGCCGCGCTCTTCCTCGGCTTCTCGCCCATGCAGGCGGGCGCCATCGGGATCATCGGCGGCGCCGACGGTCCTACTGCCATTCTCGTGACCAAACAACTCGCGCCCGAACTGCTCGGGGCGATCGCCATCGCGGCGTACAGTTATATGGCGCTGATCCCCCTGATCCAGCCGCCGTTCATGAAACTGCTGACCACGAAGCGTGAGCGCGCGATCGTGATGAAGAACCCGCGCAAGGTCTCCCGCGTCGAGCGGGTCATCTTCCCCATCCTCGTCACGCTGCTGGTCACCCTGATCGTGCCGGACGCCGCGCCGCTCGTCGGTTTCCTGATGCTGGGCAACCTGTTCAACGTGTCGGGCGTGACCGACCGGCTGTCCAAGACGGCGCAGAACGAACTGATCAACATCATCACGATCTTCCTCGGCGTGTCGGTCGGGGCGACGGCGAACGCCGCGAACTTCCTCTCGCTCTCGACCCTGAAGATCATCGTGCTGGGGCTGTGCGCCTTTATCCTTGCGACCTGCGGCGGGCTTCTGCTCGGCAAGCTGATGTGCTTCCTTACCCGCGGCAAGATCAATCCGCTGATCGGTTCCGCCGGTGTGTCCGCAGTTCCGATGGCGGCGCGCGTTTCGCAGGACGTCGGACGGAAAGAAAATCCCTCCAACTTCCTCCTGATGCACGCCATGGGTCCCAACGTCGCCGGCGTGATCGGTTCCGCCGTCGCCGCGGGCGTGTTCCTCATGTGGTTCTGACAATCTCCTCATCCGAAAGGACTATATTATGGCAAAGAAAGTGCTGATCACCGAAACCGTGCTCCGCGACGCGCACCAGTCGCTTGCCGCGACGAGAATGACGACCGAGGAGATGATCCCGGCGCTGGAAAAACTGGACGCCGTCGGATACTATTCGCTCGAGGCGTGGGGCGGCGCGACCTTTGACGCTTGCCTCCGGTTCCTGAACGAGGACCCGTGGCAGCGGCTCCGCGTCATCCGCGATCACGTGAAGAATACCAAACTGCAGATGCTCTTCCGCGGGCAGAACATCCTCGGCTACCGGCATTACGCCGACGACGTGGTCGAGTATTTCGTGCAGAAGTCGATCGCCAACGGGATCGACATCATCCGCATCTTCGACGCGCTGAACGACGCGCGCAATCTGGAGACCGCGATCCGCGCCACCATCAAGGAGGGCGGACACGTCCAGGCGGCGATCTCCTATACGACCTCGCCCGTCCATACCAACGAGTTCTTCGCCGCCTACGCGAAGCAGCTCGAAGAGATGGGCGCCAACTCCATCTGCATCAAGGATATGGCGGGACTTCTCAAACCCTACGAAGCCGAAACGCTGGTCCGCGCCTTGAAAGAGACCGTCAAGATCCCGATCCAACTGCACACCCACTACACGGCGGGTCTTGCCTCGATGACCGTGATGAAAGCGATCGAGGCGGGGGTCGACGTGGTGGACACCGCGATCTCTCCCTTAGCGATGGGGACCTCCCAGCCGCCGACGGAGCCGCTGGTCGCCGCGCTTGCGGGCACGCCCTACGACACCGGGCTTGACCTTGACAAACTGAACGAAGTGAGCCGTCACTTCACCGGCATCCGCGAAAAGTTCCTGGCGTCCGGGCAGATCGACCCGAAAGTGCTGAAAGTCGACGTCAACGCCCTGCGCTATCAGGTGCCGGGCGGGATGCTCTCCAACCTCGTGTCGCAGCTCAAAATGGCGGGCAAATCCGACCGGCTGAACGAAGTCCTCTCGGAGGTGCCGCGCGTCCGCGCCGACGCCGGGTATCCCCCGCTCGTCACCCCGACCTCGCAGATCGTCGGGACGCAGGCGGTCAACAACGTGCTGTTCTCCGACGAGGGGCGCTATTCCCGGACGACCAAGGAGTTCCGGGGTCTGCTTCGCGGCGAGTACGGCAAATGCCCCGGCAAGATCGATCCCAAGTTCCAGAGGAAGATCATCGGCGACGCCGAGCCCATCGAGTGCCGTCCCGCCGACCTGATCCCCGCCGAGATGGAGGAACTGAAAAAGAAAGTCGCGCCCTGGGCGGAGCAGGAGGAGGACGTACTGTCCTACGCCCTGTTCGAGCAGGTCGCCGTCAAGTTCTTCGAGTACCGGAAACGGCAGAAATACGGTCTTGACGGTAACGCGGATCCCGAACTCGGACTGCATTCCGTCTGATCGCAAAACAATAAAACGCCCGCGCAAAATGCGCGGGCGTTTTCGTTCGTTTCAAAGGATCAGGTCTTACAGCCACTCAAGCCAACCGACCGCAAATCCGATCAAACCGAAAACGACGATCAGGACCGGCAAAAGGAACAGGACGAAAGAGATGATCTCAAACACCCGTTTCCGAAAATGGAAATACAGCATCGGAAACAGCGTCGCCAGAATGCAATACACAGCCAGAATAGCCGGACTGAACGGGAAAAGCACGGCGATAAACACCCCGTATCCGACGCTTATGCTCCCTAACGCAAGAGCGATCAGGATACCCCACAACAGAACGGTCTTCGTTCTTCCTTTTAACATAAAAACACCTCAATTCTTTCGTTCGGTCCCGTTGCATTCTTCGTCAGGGCGTAAACGGGTCGTCTTCGGCGGGGAGACGGGTCAGGACGAGGATCGCGCCGTCCGAGCGGAAGCATTCGCGGTAACCGTGGGAGAGCAGATACTCGACCTGGCGCGTCTGTTTGGTCTCCGGGGTATAGCGGAGGTCGAAAACGAAGTTGTCGCAATCGGTCTTGGGTATCCCCGACGCGGTGTGATAGTAGGTTTCGTAGAGTTCCGAACGGTCCGAGAGGTGCGGGATAAGGAACGTGGTCGCGGCGACCGAAGCGTCGCGCGGGATCCTGTCCAGCGTTTCGGTGATCGTTTGATGCTTGTCGCTCCAGTTTTTCACGTGAGCGAGGTTTTCGGGGACCATCGGATAGACCAGGAGAAAGAACGAAACGACGCAGGCGGCGGCGGGGACCAGGATCGCGCCGAGCCGTGCCCACCGCACCGGAGGGAGGTCCGCGAGATTACGCACCGCGGCGTAGAAGAGGAACGCGATGATACCGAAACTGTACTGGAAATCAACGTCGGGTTGGTAGACGTACATGGTCAGCAGGTTGATGAGCAGGGGCGAGAGCAGAAGCCACCGCGAGGCGCGCCGGGTCAGGAGCGGCAGGCACCCGAGCGGGAGCAGGAGCGTGGCGAGGTAGACCAATTTGTCCCCGTTCCCCGCCGTGGTGGTGAAGATCTGCGTCAGAACGTAGCCCGGGTCGGTCACGACCGTCACGATAACGCCGAACAGACCCTCCCCGCTCCGGGTCAGGTTGGCGTAGCGCCAGTTCATCACGCCCTCGCCGTTCTGCGCCATCAGGCGGGAAACGAGGAGGAAGTAGCCGACCGCAAGGACGATCAGGGGGAGCGCCGTCTTCCATCTTCCCTCGGCAAGCCAGAGGAACAGGGCGAAGATCACAAGATAAACGAAAGCGTCCTCTTTCACCGCCAAGGTCAGGCACGCGAAGATAAAGAACGGGATCGGACGGCGGCACTCGGAGAACCAGAACACCCAGAGCAAAAGCGGAAGCAGAAAGCAGTTCTCGTGGAAATCGTAGAAACAGCCCGTCCCGATGGCGGGATAGGCGGCAAACGCGACCGAGAGGAGCGCGAGCAGCCACGGAGAAAGCCCGCGCCGCCGCCCGATGAGCAGCAGCGGGACGACCCCCGAATAGAGGATCGCCGCCTGCCCGACGGCAAGCGTGATCGGGGTGCGGAACAGATAATAGAACGGCAGGAGCAGATAGAGGATCGGGGAGGTGTGCACGGAAAAATGCGAGAGCAGACCGTCGCGCTCGACCGTGGTGACGGGGGCGCCGGTCTTCGCCATATTGGAGAACATCTGACAGAAGATGCCGAAGTCGAAGTTGGGGGCGGAGTATCCGAGATAGCGCAGCACGCCGATCGCGGCGACAGCCGACCCGAAGAGGAGCGAAACGGTAACGCCGAAGATCATCACCGGGGCGAAGCGACGGCGGTTTTTTTGCAAAACGGCGGGGTCTTCCCCCCTGATCGGGCGAAACGTCGCCCAGACGAAGAGAACGACCGGGACGAGGAAAACGAACAGCGCCCCGGCGAGAGCAAATCGATTGACCGCGGCGGGGACCCCGATCAGGACCAACGCCGAGAAAACGAGGTACTCGGCAAAAAGGAAAAGCGACACGATCCGCCGTCCGAAGCGCGAGAGCGCGATCAACTCGGAGGCGGCGATCAAAAAGAACAGCGTGAACAAAAGGAACGGCGCGATCTCGGATAGAGACCTGAACCGCTCGGTCACGCTCGATAAAAACAGGGACAGTTTTCCCGCCGCCGCCGTCGAGATCAGCACGACGTCGACGTAAAGAAGCCAGCCGGAAAGCGCCGACGACACGAAGTCGCCGGCGTTGTAACCGAAGCGGTATGAACTGCCCTTTTTCCTCATTCCGATTTACTTTTTCAGTTCCAGCGTCCGCAGGTAGGCGGCGCGGACGGCGTTCATCGCGGCGGAGCGGAAACCGCCCTCCTCAAGCGCGCGCACGCCGGCGATGGTGGTCCCGCCGGGGCTGCACACGGCGTCCTTGAGTTCGCCGGGATGACGACCGCTCTCGACGACCATTCTCGCCGAGCCCTCCAGCATCAGGGCGGCGAACTTCTGCGCGTCGGCGCGGGCAAGACCGCACTCGACCCCCGCGTCGGCAAGCGCCTCAACGAAAAGATACGCGAACGCCGGACCGCACCCGGAAACGGCGGAGGCGGCGTCGATCTTGTCCTCCGCGATCTTCGAGAGCGTGCCCGCTCCGGCAAACCCGGCGAGCAGAGCGTCGAGATCGTTCCCGCTCACGAGATCGTTCGGGGCGTAGAGGATCAGCCCGCGCCCGACGGCGCAGGGCGTGTTCGGCATAATGCGGACGACGGGACGGCGGGAGAGCCCCGCCTCGATCGCCGAAATCGAGATCCCCGCCGCCATCGACACGACGACGGTCTTGTCGGTAAGGTGCGGGCGCACCTCACCCATCACGGCGGGCAGGACCTGCGGCTTGACGCCGAGGACCAGGAAACGGCAGGAAGCCGAGATCTCTTCAAGCGAGAGGACGGCGGCGCCGTATTTCTTTTGGAACGCGTCGGTCTTCTTGGGATCGGTGTCGCAGACCGCGACGTTCCCGCCCTTGACGGTGCGGCAGACCGCCTCCGCGATCGCGCCGCCCATATTGCCGACGCCGATAAACCCGAATTCGTATTTCATTGGCTTCCCTTTCATCTCGTCTGTCCGTTTCCGCGGATCAGGTATTTGTAGGTGGTGAGTTCCTCAAGCCCCATCGGTCCGCGGGCGTGCATCTTCTGGGTCGAGATGCCGATCTCGCATCCCAGCCCGAATTCGCCCCCGTCGGTGAAGCGGGTCGAGGCGTTGTGGTAGACCGCCGCGCTGTCGACCTCACGCAGGAAGCGCGCCGCGTTCCGTTTGTTTTCGGTGACGATCGCCTCGCTGTGGTGGGTGGAGTGTTTGGCGATATGGTCGATCGCCTCCCCGACGCCGGAAACGATCCCGACGGCGAGGATATAGTCGAGGAATTCGGTATCGAAGATCGGTCCCTCGGCGGGCGGCATCCCGAGGATCTTCGCCGCTTTTTTATCGCAGAGGAACTTGACCGGGACCAATCCTTTTTCGCTCCGCTTTACTGTCAGACGGCGGTAGAGCGCGGGGAGGAATTCCGGCGCGACGTCCCGGTGCACGAGCAAGACCTCCTCGGCGTTGCAGACCGAGGGGCGGGAGGTTTTGGCGTTTTCGACGATGGAAAGCGCCATTCCGATATCGGCGGACTTGTCGACGTAGACGTGGCAGATGCCGGTCCCGGTCTCGATACACGGGACCAGCGCCTGTTCGACGCAGGCGCGGATCAACCCGGCGCCCCCGCGCGGGATCAGAAGGTCGACCCGACCGACCGCTTTCATCAGTTGGGTGGCGCTCTCTCTGCCGGTATCCTCGATCACCGAGACGAGATCGGCAGGCAGACCCGTCTTTTCAAGTCCCCGGCGGAGCGCGTCGCAGACGGCGCGGGCGGATCTCGCGGCTTCTTTCCCGCAGCGCAGGACCGCGACGTTCCCGCTTTTTAAGGTGAGCGCCGCGACGTCGGAGGTGACGTTGGGGCGGCTCTCGTAGATCGCGGCGACCACGCCGAACGGCACGCGGACGCGCTTGATCGAAAGACCGTTCGGGCGTTTCACGGTGCGGATCGTGCGCCCGACGGGATCGGGGAGCGCGGCGACGGCGCGGATGCCCTCCGCCATCCCGGAGATCCGGGCGGCAGACAGCGCCAGACGGTCGATCATCACGTCGGGGACGGTCCCCCGCGCGGCTTCGACGTCGGCGGCGTTGGCGGCAAGGATCGCGTCGGTCGACGCTTCCAGTTCGTCCGCCATCGCTAAGAGCGCCGCGTTCTTTTTCTTGGTCGACAGGAGCGCCGCGACGGTTTTCACCGCCTGCGCGGCGGAAAGGATCTCATCGGTCGTTCTCATTGATTTACCTCGCAAGGAACAGCGTTCCGACCTCGCGCCCCTCGAGCGCGTCGTAGATCTTCGACGGGTCGGAACCGAGCAGAATGGTCATCGGGATTCCCTTTGCCGTGACGATCTCCGCCGCCTCGAGTTTGGTCGCCATCCCGCCTCTGCCGCGGTCGGTCCCCGCCCCGCCGACAAGCGAGCGGATGCGGTCGTCGATCACGTCGACCCGACGGATGAGTTTTGCCGTCGCGTCCTTGCGGGGGTCGCCGTCGTACAGCCCCTCGACGTCCGAGAGGATGATGAGTTCGTCGGCGTCGCAGAGGACCGCGACGAGCGCCGAGAGCGTGTCGTTATCGCCGAAGACCTTTTTCGCCGTTTCGATCTGCGCGTAGCTGACCGAGTCGTTTTCGTTCACGATCGGGATGATGCGGTTTTCGAGCAGAGCGGAAAAGGTGTTTTTCAGGTTCTGCTTTTTCTCCTCGGTCAGAACGTCCTCGCCGGTGAGCAGGATCTGCGCGGTCAGGATGCCGTATTCCGAAAAGAACTTGTCGTAGAGGTGCATCAGCTCGCACTGACCCACCGCGGCGCACGCCTGTTTCATCCGGATCTCTTTCGGGCGGGCGGGCAGGCGCATTTTCGACACGCCGACCGAGATCGCGCCCGACGAAACGAGGATGACCTCGTCGCCGCCGTTCTCGACCTCAGAGAGCACCTGCGCCAGTTTGTCCATGACCCGCAGATCGACCGATCCGTTCTCGTTCGTCAGGGTCGAGGTGCCGACCTTGACGACGATCCTTCTTTTCTTGTTCTGCATTTGCGTTCCCATCCAGTATGACGATATATTGATATCATAATATAAACGCGCGAAAAAGTCAAGAAAAAAAGACGGCGCGGGCGGTTTTTTCCGCGTTTTTGTTGACAAAGGGGCGCCAGGGCGGTACAATAGACGGGAAATCGACCCGAAAAGAGGATAAAAAGATGCCCGAGATACTTGAGATCGTGATGATCGTTTCGTTTGGCGCGTCGTGGCCGCTGAACGTCGCCAAATCCTACCGTGCCAGAACCACGAGGGGAAAAAGTCTTCCCTTTCTTCTCCTGGTCTTTTTCGGCTATATCGCCGGGATCGCGGCAAAACTGCTGAATGAGACCTACATGAGCGAATTCGGGCAGAAATGGTACGTCCTTTGCTTCTACGTCCTCAACCTGACGATGGTGGGGATCGACGTGGCGCTCTATTTCCGCAACTACCGGCTTGACAAAGCCGCGGCGAAACCCGCCTGAAAAAAGAAAAAGCGGACCGTCCCCGAAACCGGGGACGGTCCTTTTCGTTTGTGCCGGATCACCGATAGAGATCGGCGACGGCGGCGCAGCTGGGTTTGGTCTGTTCGTAGAGATCCCGGTAGATCCGATAGGACTTTTCGTAGACCTTGACGGCGGCGGGATCGGGGGTAAAGGTGCGGTATTCGGTGAGAAAATCGTGGATGCCCTCCCAGGACGAGAACGCGCCGACCGTCATTCCGGCAAGGTAAGCGACGCCGAGCGCCGAACCGGGATGCGAGGGATAGGCGCGGATCTCCTGCCCGAGCACGTCCGCGGCAATCTGGCACCAGAAGCGGCTGCGTGAGCCGCCGTTGGTCGCGATGATCCGCCGGGGCTCGTAGCCGAGTTCGCGGATGGTGTCGACGTGGTGACGGAACCCGTAGATGACGGCTTCGAGGCAGGCGCGGAAAACGTGCGCGCGCGTGTGCGACAGGGTCAGACCAAACATCATCCCGCGCGCCTCGGGATCGAAGATCGGGGTCTTCTCGCCGAGAAAGTACGGCAGGATGATCAGCCCGTCGGATGCGGGCGGGAGTTTCGACGCCGCCTCGTCGAGGGCTTTCAAAGTTTCCCCGCCGTAGTTATCGAGGATGTCGCCGAGATACCACTTGACGAGCGAGCCGGACGCCGCCATACAACCGTTGATGAGGTAGCGGTCGGGCACGATGTGATAGTCGAAGAAGAGTTTTTCGCTGGTCTTGATCTCTTCGGTGCAGTAGAGGATGTCGCCCGCGCCGCCGAACTTGATGAGCAGATCTCCCTGCCCGATGATACCGGCGGAGAGCGTGGAGGCGACGTGGTCGGCGCTGCCCGCGATGACCGGGATGCCGGCGGCAAGTCCGGTCAGCGCCGCGGCGGCGGGGGTGACCTCTCCGACGATCTTGCCGGAGGGGTTTACCGTCGGGAACCACGCGGGATCGAAGTCGAACGCCCTCATCTGGTCGAGCAGCCACGTGCGGCGACGGATATCGAACAGTCCGCTTTCGACCGCCCAGTTCATCTCGATCGACTTGACGCCCGTGAGTTTGTAGACGACGTAGTCGTAGGAACCCATCACGGTCTTCATCTTCGCGAAGGCCTCGGGCTCGTGGCGCTTGACCCAGAGCATCCGGGGCAGGACGTGTTGCTGATTGGTATAGCCGCCGGTCAGGGCGAAGAGTTCGTCCTGATCGACCTTTTCCGAGATCTCGCGGATCTCGTCAACGGCGCGCGCGTCGTTCTGCTGGATGGTATTGCGGACGGGTCTTCCCTCTTCGTCAAGCATCACGATCGCGGGGACCATCCCGGTCACGCCGATGCAGGCGATCTTCGCAAACGCCTCGGGCGAACGCTCTTTCAGGCGCGAGACGACCGTGACCGAATTGTTCCACCAGTCGTTCGCGTTCTCCTCCGCCCAGCCCGAGCGGAGCGAGAGCAGGTCGTGAGGCGCGGAAACCTCGTCGACCATCCGTCCCCCGGAGGAGACCAGAACCGCCTTGACCGACGTCGTGCCGACGTCGATACCGAGTACGATTTTTTCCATCTTCGTCACCTCACCGGTCGATCTGGATCTCTTCCAGCGTGTTGACGATCTCGGAGGCGTAGGGCACCATCTTCTCGCGCATTTCGGGCGAAACAGTGACGCCGAAACCGATGCTTCCCGCCGCCTGCGCCATCGCAACGTCGACGTAGGAGTCGCCGATCATGGCGATGCGGTCGGTGGGAACGCCGGTCTTATCCGAGATGAAGAGCAGCATATCGGGATTGGGTTTGCCGCGCTCGACGTCCTCCGGGGTGATGACGAAACGCACCTTGTCCCAGCAACCGTACCGCGACATGGAGTCGCGCGTCCGGTCGTAGGTATCGGAGGTCGCCACGCCGTAGGGCACGTCGAGTTCGTTGATCCGCTTCATCAGACTGACGAAGCCGGGCTGCGGCGCCAGCGCGCGGTCAAGGTCGATCCCGGCGTCGGATTCGGTGAAGATCGCGGCGGCGAGATTGCGCGCTTTGTGCCAGAGGAGCCCGCAGTGCTGGACGAGGAAGCCCGCGAGGATGACGGTCTCCTCGGCGGGGGGAGCGACGGCGAGGATCCCGGTGGGATCGACGTAGGTCGCCTCGATGATGCCGCCGTGCTTGAATTCGGTGCGGACCCCCATCAGTTTCGCCCAGGCGAGCAGATCGTCCGCCGTGCAGTGCTTAGAGATGGAGCGCATCCGTGCGTTCGCCATCTCGATCCAGAACTGCTCGGAGTCAAACATCAGACCGTCCTTGTCAAAAACGAAGAGGTCGGCGCGATAGGCGTGATTGTTGACCGTGATCTTTGCCATTGGAATTCTCCTTTTTTCGGTTGCAGGTTTACGCGCGGACCGAACGGACGACTTTCATAAATTCGGCGACGCGCTTCTCGTCGACCATATTCTCGAACACGCCGTCGTATTTGAAGGTCGTGGCGACGACGGCGCCGTCCGCGATGGCAAGCTGATCCGCAATGGTCTCCTTGCGGCAGCCGGTGTTGGCGAACACGACGGTGTCCGGAACGGCTTTCTTGACCTCGGCCAAGACCGAAGTGTCGGTCGCGGAGCCGGCGGTCTGACCCGAAACGCAGAGCGCGTCGGGACGGCAGTTGAAGACGGTGCTCTTGGCGATCGCGGCGGGGGTGCGGGGCGCGAGATACGCCGACGCCTCGGGCACGATGTTGAAGAGAAGTTTCACGTCCTCGGCGCCGATCTCGTGCTGATGACGGACGGTCGCGCCGCAGTTGGTGTCCCAGATACCGAAATCGCTGGCGTACGCGCCGGTGAAGATCTCGCGGATGAACTTGGCGCCGGTGGCGGCGGCAAGGTCAAGCGACTTCTTGGCGTCCCAGAGGACGTTGACACCGAACGGGACCTCGATCTCGTGCATCAGTTCGCCGACGATGCGCCCCATGGCGGCGACGGTCTCGCAGCGAACGTCGGTCAGGTACGGAAGACTGTACTCGTTCGAGAACATGATGGCGTCGACGCCGCCGCGCTGCAGGGCCCTCAGGTCCTTGCGGGCGCGGTCGATGGCGTAGTCCATCCCCTGCTCTTTTTTGAACTGCGGGTCGCCCGGCAGAGGGGCGAGGTGCAGCATCGCGATGATGGCTTTCTCGGTTCCGATCACTTCTTTTAACCAGCTCATTGTTTGTTTCTCCTTATGTAAAAGTTAATTTGAAATCACAGGTTAGCGCCGCCCGAGACGTTCATCGCCTCTCCGGTGATGAAGTCGGATTCGGGCAAAACGAAGAACGCGACGGCGTTGGACACGTCCTCGGGGTAGCAGAGGCGTCCCAAGGGGGTGTGGTCGATGTAACGCTGGCGCACCTCTTCCGGGGTGATGCCCTTCATCGCGCCCTCCCAGACGATCTCGCGGTCCTGCATCGGGGTCTTGACCCAGCCGGGGCAGACGCAGTTGACGGTGATGCCGTACTCGGCAAGTCCGATCGCCGCCGCCTTGGTCAGCCCGAGCACGCCGAACTTGGACGCGGTGTAGTGCGCGAGGGTGGGGTCGGGTTTGATCGCCGCCATCGAGCAGGTGTTGACGATCCGCCCGCCGTGCTCTTTCAGGTAGGGGATCTCCGCCTGCATGCAGAGGAACACGCCCTTCATATTGACGTCGACGTTGAAGTCCCATTCCTTTTCGGACAGGTCCTCAAACGGAGCCATCGAGGACACGCCCGCGTTGTTGCAGACGATGTCGATATGTCCGTACGTTTCCTTGACTTTCGCCAAAACCGCCTCGATCTCGCTCTTTTTGGTCACGTCGAGCTTGAAAAACGCGTGGGCGGGATTGCCGGGGTAGGTCGTCAGGGTCGAAACGGTGGCTTTCGCCGTTTCCTCGTTGATGTCGGTCGCTACGACGACGGCGCCCATTTTCGCCAGTTTCTGCGCGATCGCGGTGCCCATATTCGGGGCGTGCTCGCCCTGCTTTTTCGGGTCGCATCCGGCGGCGTAGCCCGCGCCGGTGATGAACGCCACTTTGCCCAGGATCGGTGTATCCATATTCTTTTCCTCCGCTGATTTTAACAAGTTCGGGCGGGGCGCCGCCTACGGCGTTCCCCTTTCCCCATTTTCATTCTATCACCCTTTGGCTTTCAATGCAAGGAATGTTCGTACTGTTGAAAAGCGAACATAAATCGAACACATTTTGCTGAAAATTATGCGAGATCGGTTGCAAAAATGTTCGGAACGTGTTATAATCGGGGCAGAACGAGGTGAAAGGGGCTAACCGATGGAACTGAACGAACGGCAACGCGCCATCCTGAAAAAACTGGGCGACAGCGGACGCGTGCGCGTGTCCGCGCTCTCGCGCGAGCTCTTTTTCAGCGAGATGACCATCCGGCGCGATCTCGAAAAGCTGGAAAAGGCGGGGTTGCTCAAACGGACGCACGGCGGGGCGATCGAGAACCTCTCGGAGTTCGAGTATCCGGTCAGTCTTCGCTCCGAGATCCGAAAGGAGCAGAAAAAGCACCTCGCACAGCAGGCGGCAAAGTACCTCTCCGACGGGCAACTGCTCTTTTTCAACAGTTCCTCCACGCTGGCGTACATTCTTCCCTACCTTGCCGACTACAAGGGGATCCGGGTCGTGACCAACTCGGTCTACCTGCTCTACCACCTCTCGCAGATGCACGTTCCGGTCTTCCTGACCGGCGGGAAGTATAACGAGATCGAGCAGTCGCTGCTCGGACGGCAGGCGGAGGCGTTTTTATCCGAGATCAACCCCGACGTCGCGTTTTTGTCCTGCGAGGCGCTCTCCGACGACGGGCGCGTGACCGACAGCGACGAGGATATCGCCGAGATCGCCAAGATCGCGATCAAAAAGTCGAAAGTGACGGTTCTGCTCATGGACCGGTCGAAGATCGGCACGACCTGCTCCTACGACATCTGCAACGCAAACGAACTGGACGGCGTGATCCTGTTCTGAAACGAAAATAACAGCCCCGGGCGCCCTCTTTTCGGAGGACGCCCGGGGGTTTTTCTTGTAAAAAGGTAAAAACGCGCTTGATTATTTCGCGGAGTAGAGTTTTTCAAGCCACGCGTCGACGGCAACGGCGAGGTTCTCGCGGCTTCTGGCGAAGTTCTCCTCGAGCGAGAGCCGTTCGTCGTTGATGGTGACGATCTCGGTCAAGGCGGGGGCGGGTCCCTTGTCCTTGGCGCCGCAGAAGACCACCGTGGTCTTGCCCTGCGCCCGCGCGCGCCCGATGATCTTACCGCAGATCTTGCCCTGCCCCGACGTGCCGTCGAATTTGCCCTCGCCGCAAACGACGAGGTCGACGTCGCCGACAAGTTGGTCGAACTTGATCGCGTCAAGGAAGTAGTCGGCGCCCGAGACCAGCTCGCCGGAAAGGAACGCGCGGACGAAGTAGCCGAGCCCGCCCGCCGCGCCCGAGCCGGGATAGTCGGGCGAGACGCCGAGGAACGCCGTCGCGTCGGCGTAGTGCTGCATAAAGCCGTCGAGTTCCACGCGCTTTTTGCGGGAGTAGGCGCCCTTTTGCTTGGCGTAGACCAGCGAACAGCCGTTCTCTCCGGTCAGGGGGTTGGTCACGTCGCAGAGCGCGGTGAAACGCACCCCGGCGATCCTCTTTTTCAGTTCGTCGACCTCGACCGACGCGATCTTGCCGAGCGTACCGCCGGTGGGAAGGAATTGTTCCCCCGCCTCGTCGCGGAAGACGGCGCCCAGCGCGACGGCGGCGCCGGCGCCCCCGTCGTTTGTCGAACTGCCGCCGAGGCAGATCACGATCTGTTTGGCGCCGCGTCTGATCGCCTCCGCGATCTGCTCGCCCATCCCGCGGGTGGTGGTGACGAACGGATTGCGGATCTTCGCGCTGGGAAGCCCGGAGGTGTCGGCGACCGAAACGAACGCCGTATCGTCTTTCATCCCGAAGCTCGCGGGCGCGCGTCTGCCGGTGGCGTTCGACGCCGGGCAGGAGATCATCTTGCCCCCGAAGATCGCGGTCAGGTTCTCGGTGCTCCCCTCCCCGCCGTCAAAAGCGGGAAAGGTCGTGACGGAGGCGGCGGGGTCGCGCAAAAGAATTCGCTCGCGCACGATCTCGCACACGGTCTTTGCCGTCATACTGCCCTTGAAACTGTCGGGTGTAACCAAAAAACGCATCGTATTCTCCCCGCGCCGTCAGGCGCATACCTTTTTCTCAACAATATTATAAACGCCGGGAAGCGAAAAAGCAAGACGGAATGAAAAGATTAGCCCGCCGAAAACATATTGGTTATATTTCAAATAATTTGAAAGCCCCCTCGGACAAAACGTACACGCTGTCTTTGGTTTTGGTATTTTCGCGGCTCGAAACGAACATTCCGTCGTCCAGCCCCGTAATGAGACCCGGTTTGCCTTTGATTACGACGATTGACGTCGCATCTTTTTTAGGGATCGGTTTGATAAAAACTTTCTCAACGCGCGACGGGCGGCTCATGCCGCCGAACGGGTAGAATTGAACCCAGTATATTGTACTGTCAGCCCTGCATTCAATATGCGTTGCCTTGGTTGCCCGCGTTTTCGAAACGTAAACGATATAATTCTGTCCGCTTTTTGAAAACGATACCGTTTTGAACAATTCGTTCTCATCGGTTTTTTTGCCCGAAGAAATATACGCCCGATAAACCGAAATCGCGTCTTCGTCAACACACTCCATAACGTCGGAAATATTGCATCGCAACGTTTCACAAATACGCAGGATCGTATCGGTTGTAACCGTTTCGGATTTCGTCAGTTTGGCAACGACGCGCGAACTGATCCCGCTCATTTCGATAAGGTCTTTTTTGGTCATGCTTTTACTCGCCAAAAGCGTCCAAAGCTTTGAATAGTCCATTCTCATCACAGTCACCCCCTGACGTCAGTATAACACAAATTCTACGATTTGTCAATAATTATTTACGATGGTAAACGATTTCTTTTTGATTTAATTGTTTTTGAAATGATAAAGATACCGATAGATCGGGGTTCGACGCCGTGACCCGGCGGGTCACGGCTACCCGCGGCTCTCGCCTGAAAATGAGAAAAGGGTGGCTGTATCGGATGCGAGAGCCCTGGAGTTTGCGCCGCGCCGCGGTGCAAACTCGATGGGTTCGACCGGAACGATCGTTTCCACCAACAACAGGGGCGCGCACTCTTGCGGTGCGCGCCCCTGTTGTTGGCGGAAACGATCGTTTCCACCAACAACAGGGGCGCGCACTCTTGCGGTGCGCGCCCCTGT
>CAMJCC010000015.1 GCA_946404035.1 uncultured Clostridia bacterium
GTGGAAGGAGAGAACGGCGTTGTTCTTGTCGTACTCGCCGGTGAGCAGGGTCTCGAGCCGCTGCTTTTCGGTCTCGGTCTCGATGTATTCGAGTTCTGCTTTGATCTCGTCGGTCACGCTCTCGTCGTTCTCCTCGATCGCCATATCGCAGAGGGCGATGGCGTCCTCCAGGCGGGAGGAGAGGGTCTCGAACACGCCGATCTTGTCTTTCATCTGTTTGATCTGCTGCAGCACTTTGGAACTCGCGGCGGCGTCGTTCCAGAAATTCTCGGCAAGGGTCTGCGCTTCCAGTTCCTCCGACTTGTCTTTCAACTCGTCGATCCGAAACGATACGCCGAGGTCCGCCACGGTTTTCCGAAGCGCGATCAGTTTACTTCTTGCTTCTTCGATCGCGATGATCAATGGTCGATTTCCTCCGTTCTTCGCTCTCCCCGTTTTCGACGGGAAAGGCGCAAATCCGACGCTGTGCGGTGATGGGTAGGCGCGGGGCTCCGTCGGGCAAGCTCCGTCAGGCTTCGTCGGTCGATCCGTCCCCGTCGGTCTTGGGCGACCCGGTATCCAGCCGCGATACGGTGCGGCATCCCGGGCAGGTCACCTCGACCACGCCGTGTCCGCGCTCGACGCGGATCCACTTCTCACAGCAGCCGCACTGAAAGTAGACGTGGGTGTTCCGGTCCCGGATCCTGTCGCGCGTCCGGCGGCACCGCCCCGAAAACGAGCGGAAAAAACCGACGAACGCCTTGTTTTCCGCCGCCCGCCTCTCCAGGTTCTTCGAGAGGATGCGGAACACGGCGAACCCGACCGGGATCAGGGCGAAGAGGGTCAGGTAGTTGTGACCGGGGATCAAAAGGAACAGAACGACGAGAAAGAGAGCGAGGGCGATGAGAAACAGGGAAAGCGCGTCGGCGCCGTTCCGTTCCTCGAAGAAACGGTTGTTCCGTCCCATGCCGCGACCCCCTTCTTCCGTATTACCTTATACAGTATAACACAAACAAAAAAGTTTGTAAAGGGAAAAAGAGCAAGAAAACCGTTTTTTTACCGACCGGGACCGACCTTTCGGGGGCTTTTTTGATCGCGTTCTCTTTTTTTCGACGGCGCGCCCTCCGCGCTTGACAAACGCGGGGGATATGGATATAATAAAGACAACGAACAAGAGGGGAGAAAACCAGAATGACCGTAACCAAGAATTCCGTGATCGGCGACGTGCTCGACGAGAATATCGAAACGGCGCAGTTCTTTTTCGAGATCGGGATGCACTGTCTCGGCTGTCCCGCGTCGCGCGGTGAGACCATCGAGGCGGCGTGCGCCGTGCACGGCACCGACGCCGACGAACTCGTGAAACGGATCAACGCGTTCCTTTCGTCGGGAAAATGAAGCGACGCGCCGCACTCGACGGACGGCTGTCGCTCGCGGCGGGATACGTGAGGCAGGGGGCGCGGTTTGCCGACGTCGGCACCGACCACGCCCGTCTGCCTCTGTTTCTTGTTGCCGAGGGGCGGGTCTCGTTCGCCCTGGCGACCGACGTCGCGGACGGACCTCTTTCCCGCGCCCGCGCCGCCGTATCCGCGGCGGGGCTTGAGGGCAGGATCGAACTGCTCAAAACCGACGGACTGCGCGGGCTTGAAAACTACCGGCTGACCGATATCGCGGTCTGCGGGATGGGGGGCGAACTGATCGCCCGGATCGTCTCCGAGGCGGCGTTCCTTCGCGACCCCTCGGTCCGCCTGATCCTCCAACCGATGACCCGCGCCGACCGTCTGCGGGAGGCGCTTTTCGCGTCCGGCTTTGCGATCTCGGACGAACAGTACGGGATCGCGGCGGGGCGTCCCTACGTCTGCCTGATCGCGTCATATACCGGAAAGGTCGAAAACCCCTCCCCGGTCACGCTTGAGATCGGGACCCCCGCCGCCCGCCGCGACCCCGGTTCGCCCGCGTTTGCCGCCTACGTCCGGGGACGGATCAAGGCGAGGGAAAAGGAACGGGAGGGCTGTCTCGCGGTCGGCGACGCCGCCGGCGCCGCGGCGCTGTCGGAGTTGATCGCGGCACTGCAAAACGCGCTCCCCGAACAGAACGACAAACGAAACGGAGAAGAAAAATGACCGTCCGAGAACTGAACGAACTGCTTGACAAACGCTTTCCGCCCGCCCTGTCCTGCGACTGGGACAACGACGGGCTGCAGGTGTCGCCCGATCCCGGCGCGACCGTGACCGGCGTGCTGGTCGCCCTGGACCTCTCCGACGCGGCGATCGACCAAGCGGCAAAGACCGGGTGCAACGTCATCCTGACCCACCACCCGCTGATCTTCCGCCCCCTGACAAGCGTCACCCCGGACTGCGGCGTCGCCCGCCGGGTCGGGCGGCTGCTCTCGCTCGGGATCTCGGCGATCTCCTGCCACACCCGCGCCGACGCGGCTCAGGGCGGGATCAACGACGACCTCGCGAACTGGATGGGGCTGACCGACGTGACGGCGTTTGCCGACGGCATCCCCCGGGTCGGAATTCTCCCCCGCCCGATGCCCGTGTCCGAGGCGGTCTCCCACGCTCTCGGCTCGACCGGGATGCCGAAAGCCATGTATTCCGGCAACCCGCCCAAGACGGTTTCCCGCGTCGCGATCTGCGGCGGGGACGGCAAGGACTTTCTTTTCGCCGCGGCGGAGGCGGGCGCCGACCTGTATTTCACGGGCGAACTCGGCTACCACGCGCGGCTTGACGCCTCCGATCTCGACCTTCTCGTGATGGAGGTCGGGCACGATTGGAGCGAGATGCACGCCCCGGGTATTATCGGCGCGTTTCTGTCGACAGCGGCGCCCGAACTGCGCGTCGTCTACGGTCACGGTCCCGCAACCGACGGTTTTTCGGGCGGAAGACTTGACATTTGACCCCCGCTTTGTTATACTTTTCAATAATCGTAAATTCGACCCCGAAAGGAAACAACGGATATGACCCTGTATGAAGAACTGAAAGCGCGCGGCCTGATCGCTCAGGTCTCGGACGAGGACGTGATCGCCCGGATGATCAACGAGGGCAAGGCGACCTTCTATATCGGATTTGACTGCACGGCGGACAGTCTTACCGCCGGGCATTTCATGGCGCTGACCCTGATGAAGCGTCTGCAGGCGGCGGGGAACACCCCGATCGCCCTGATCGGCGGCGGGACCACCATGATCGGCGACCCGACGGGCAGGACCGATATGCGCAAGATGCTGACCCGCGAGGATATCGACCACAACGCCGCCTGCTTCAAACGGCAGATGGAGAAGTTCATCGACTTCGGACCCGGCAAGGCGATGATGGTCAACAACGCCGACTGGCTGCTCGATCTCAATTACGTCGAACTGCTCCGCGAGGTCGGCGCCTGCTTCTCGGTCAACAATATGCTCCGCGCCGAGTGCTACAAACAGCGGATGGAAAAGGGGCTCTCTTTCTTCGAGTTCAACTACATGATCATGCAGTCCTACGACTTCTACTACCTGTTCCAGAAATACGGCTGCACGATGGAGTTCGGCGGCGACGACCAGTGGTCCAATATGCTGGGCGGCACCGAACTGATCCGTAAGAAACTCGGCAAGGACGCCTACGCCATGACCATCACGCTGCTGACCGACTCGCAGGGCAAGAAGATGGGCAAGACCGCGGGCAACGCCGTCTGGCTCGACCCCGAGAAGACCTCGCCCTACGACTTCTACCAGTACTGGCGGAACGTCGGGGACGCCGACGTCCTGAAATGTATCCGGATGCTGACCTTCCTCCCGCTGGAACAGATCGACGAGATGGAGAAATGGGAGGGCAGCCGCCTGAACGAGGCGAAGGAGATCCTTGCCTACGAACTCACCAAGACCGTCCACGGCGAAGCCGAAGCCGAGAAAGCCAAGAACGCCGGCAAGGCGCTGTTCGGCGGCGCGGGAGAGGGCGGCGACGTCCCGACCCTGACGCTCTCCGACGCCGACTTCACCGACGGTGCGATCGACGTGCTCACGCTTCTGGTCCGCGCAGGGCTGGTCCCCTCGAAATCCGAGGCGCGCCGCGCGGTCGAACAGGGCGGCGTGACGGTCGACGGCGAGCGCGTCGCCGACATCAAAACGACCTATCCCCGGGCGGCGTTTGCCGACGGGAAACTGGTCCGCCGCGGCAAGAAGAGCTTTATGAAAGTCAAGGCGTAAACGCAGATGCAAAAGCAAACGTCCTCTTCGGGACCGACCCCCGGAGAGGGCGTTATTCTATGCGTTCTTTCACACCGCCCCCCTCTCTTGAAAACACGGAAAAGCGGGGCGGGGAAGCGCGGCGTTCCCCTCGCGCCGGAGGGGCGTTCTCCGGGGGCGCGCGGGGCGGGGCGACCCGTATCCCGGCGCCGGGCGGGAAAATAATTCCGAAACCCGAAAAAAAGACTTGACAAGGGCGCGCCTCTTATGTATAATATATTCCGTGACTTTGGGCTTCCCACGTCGGAGGGCCCTCGTCACGTCGGTTTTCGTCCGATCTTTACGGGAGGAAAAGTGTGAAACTGGATTTGAGAGCCCTGCTGGCAGGTGAATGCCGCACGCTTCGGTTCGAGTTCCCGCTTGACCCGCCCGACGACGCGGCCGATCCCGGCAGTATCCTCTACGGCGTTCGTTTTCCTTCTCCCATGGAGGCAAGCGGCGAGGTCGTCAATTCCGCGGGCTATATGCGTTTGCGTCTCGATCTGTCCCTTGATTGCGTCGCACCCTGCGCCCGGTGTCTTGCCGACGTAGCCGGGACCTACCGGTTCAGCCTCGAGAAGACGGTCGCCACGCCGGAAATGCTGGAGGGGCTCGACGAGGATAAGATCGACGAATTCGCGCTCGTTCGGGACGGGTTTCTCGACCTGGACGACCCGGCGTACTCTCTCCTGCTCTCCGAGTTCCCCTCGCGGGTGCTCTGCCGGGAGGATTGCCGCGGGCTGTGCCCGACGTGCGGCAGCGACCTGAACCTGGGTCCCTGCGCGTGCAAAGCGAAAACGACCGATCCGCGTCTGTCCCCGCTTGAAGCGGTGCTTGAACGGCTCCGCCGGGAGGAAACGGAAAAAACCGAAAACAAATGAGTTCACAAAGATCGACCGATCGTTGTCATAGGAGGTAAAACGCAATGGCAGTACCGAAAAAGAAGGTTTCCAAGGCACGCAGAGACAAAAGACGTTCCAGCACCTGGAAACTCGACGCCCCCACGCTCTCCAAGTGCCCCAAGTGCGGCGAGTACAATCTTGCTTACCGCGTTTGCAGCAACTGCGGAACCTACAAAGGCGAACAGATCATTGCCGAAAAGGCAGAGAAGAAGGCGTAAGTCTTCGACAAAAGAAAGCGGACACCGCGCGGTGTCCGCTTTCTTTTTTTGCTTTCAGGAAAGGAGCGTTTGCAGAACGTCGGCGGGCGTAGTGGCAAAACCGACGACGGGATAGGGATCGAACTCCTCTTTTTTACCGTACCCCCACAGCGCGGCGATACAGTCGACCCCGGCACCGCGCGCGCCCTCCGCGTCGTATTTGCGGTCGCCGATCAGAACGGCGTCGGCGGGGGGAACGGCAAGCGAGCGGAGCGCGTAGCGGAGCACCCCCTCTTTGGTCTCTCGCCCGTCGGCGTCCGCCGACCCGACGATAAGGTCGAACAGGTCAAGCAGCCCCGTCCTCGCCAACACTTTCTCTGCCGCCAGTTGGAGTTTCGAGGTGGTGACGGCGACCCGGAAGCCCGCCTGCCGAAGAGATCCGAGCAGTTCGGGGATGCCGGGATAGACCGTTGAGCGGAGGAACCATTCCTCCCCGATATACTTTTTTCGGAAGACCTCGACGGCGCGGGGCACGTCGTCCTCGTTCACGCCGCACACGACCCCGAAACCGTAGGTGAGCGGCGGACCGAGAAAGGGAAGATAGTCCCCGAATTCCCCCGTCGGATAGCCCAATTTTCCGAGCGTATAGAGGACCGAGCCGATCACCCCCTCCGAGGTGTCGATCAGCGTCCCGTCCAGATCGAACAGTACCGTCGAATAGCGTTTCATTCCCGTCCTCCGTTTCGTTCACGGCACTATTGTATATCTCTGGGGCGAAAATGTCAACCGTCCGTGAGGACCGACGCGCGTTTTTTTCGGTATTTGAAACGGAGGATTTGTCCGAAAAAAGATAAAAAACCCCCCTTATTCATCTTGATTTTCGTTATTTTATATGATATAATGTATTCAAACCTAATTCTATTCTGTCATTTTTGCCCGCGCGCACGGGCAGAGGACGGAAAATCAACGGGAGGGATTTGTGATGGCAAAGCAGAAAAGACTGAACTACCTGGTGGACGGTATCGTCGTTCACACCGAATTCCTGAAGGAGGGCGAAAAGATCCGCATCATCAAGGCGCCCGAAAAACCCGGTTATGAATTCAAGGAGTGGAAGGATCACCCCGTCTTTATGCCCAAGACGCACCTCAACATCGAGGCGGTGTACGTCCGGGGATCCTACCGCCTGACCTATACCATCGACGGCGTGGAGGTCGATCACGCCATGGTGACCTACGGCGACGAGATCACGCCGCTCCCCTCTCCCGAACGCGAGGGGCTGACCTTCAGCGGCTGGCAGGGGCTTCCGCACGTGATGCCCGCGCATCCCCTGACGGTGAACGGCACCTTTGCCGCCAACACGTTCACGCTCACGCTGCTGATGAACGGCGAGACCTACGCAACCTATCAGTTCGAGCCGGGCGCCGACCTGTCCGACCTCCCCAACCCCGAACTCGAGGGCTACACCTTCTCGGGCTGGGGCAAACGGTATAAGAAGATGCCCGAATCCAACCTGACGATGAAGGGCACGTTCAAACCCAATAAACATACCGTCGTCTTCAACGTCGACGACGAGTACCGTTTTGAGAAGACGGTGACTTTCGGCGAGCCCATCCGCGCGATCGCCGAACCGGGCAGGGAGCACTACACCTTCACCGGCTGGGGCGACATCCCCGAGACCATGCCCGACTTCGATCTGGTCTTCAACGGCTACTTCAACATCAACTGCTATCCCATCACCTTCTCGCTTGACGGCAAGGAGATCTTTTCCGACGAGTTCGACTACGGAACGCCGATCACTCCCCCCGAGGTCCCGGTGAAAGAGGGATACGTCTTCAGCGGCTGGCGCAACCTGCCGAAGACCATGCCCGACGAGGAAGTGCACGCCGAGGGGCGCTACTACTTAAGACGCTACCGCGTGATCTGCGTGGCGAACGGCCGCGAGATCGACAAAGTCCAGGTCCTTTACGGCGCGGCGCCGGTCCTCCCCGATGCGCCGAACAAGAGGGGCTACCGCTTCGAGGGATGGGAGGGCGTTCCCGAGTTTATGCCCGCACAGGACGTGACCGTGACTGCGAAGTACGTAAAAGTTTGACTGGAGGATTGACGAATGTCTGCAAAGGAGAGAGATCAAAAACAGCTTCATCGTCTGATCTACAAGGTCGACGGTAAGGTCTGCTTCGCGGAGTGGTACGCGAAGGGCGAAAGTCTGAAAAACATCGCCGTTCCCTCCAAGGGCACCTACCAGTTCAGCGGATGGAGCAATCTTCCCGACAAAATGCCGGATGAGGACGTGGTGATCGAGGGTACTTTCACCCCCGCTCTGCACGATCTGATCTATATGCTCGAGGGCGGGGAATTCACCCGCCGCCGGATCGCGTTCGGCGCGCCCACAGAGGCGCCCGAGGTCCCCGAAAAGCACGGCGCGACTTTCACCGGCTGGGAGGGGCTGCCCGAGACCATGCCCGACGAGGATCTGACGGTGAACGGACGGTACGAGAACAACTCCTACCGCCTGACCTACGTGATCAACGGCCGCCACTCCTACACGGTGATGGTCCCCTATCAGTCGGTGATCGAGCCGATGGACGCCCCGAAGAAAGAACACTATGCTTTCACGGGCTGGGAGGGACTGCCCGAGACCATGCCCGACCACGACGTCACGGTCGACGGGCGCCTGGAAATGAAGACTTTCCGGCTGGTCCGGATCGTCGACGGCGAGGTGTTCATGGACGAACAGCTCCGCATCGGCGACAAGATCAACAAGAAAGCAAAGCCCGTCAAAGAGGGGTACTATTTCAGCGGCTGGCGCAACCTGCCCGACACGATGCCGGACCACGACATCACCGCGGTCACCAGTATGTATCCCGCCCGCTTCCGGGTGGACTACGAACTGGACGGCGAGATCTGGCGTTCCGGTTACGTCCCCTACGAGACCAAGTTCGAGCCCGAGATCCCGACCGATCTCGAGGGCAAACAGTTCGTCGGATGGTCCGACGCGCCGAAGACGGTGCCGCTCCACGACTTCGTGGTGCACGGCACGACCGTCCCGGCGGGCGAACCCGTCCCCGAACAGCCGCCCGTTCTGACCTACACGCTGACCGTCAAGGTGGACGGCGAGACCGTCGCGCAGAACGTCCTCGAGGAGGGCGCCGCGATCGAGCTGCCCGCACAGCCCGAAAAACAGGGCTACACTTTCGCGTGGGAGAACGCCGCCGACGTGATGCCGGCGGGAGACCTGACGGTGAACGGCTCCTACACCCTGGACCTCTATCGCGTTTCCTTCGTCGTCGACGGCGAGGAGATCGCGGGCGAGACCCTGCCGTTCGGCGCCGCGATCACGGTCCCGACCCCCGAGGAGAAGCCCGGCAAGACCTTTGCCTGGAGCGACGAGATCCCCGCGACCATGCCCGCCTCCGACCTGACGGTCACGGGCGGCTACGGCACGGGTTCGTTTACCTATACGTTCGTCTGCAACGGTGAGACCGTCGCGGAGGGGAGCGCTCCTTTCGGCGGCGCGATCATCGTTCCCGAAATGCCCGAGCTCGACGGACAGAAATTCGAGTGGATCGATCTGCCCGCGACCATGCCGGCGGAGAACGTCACGATCGAGGGCAAATACGTCCCGACCGATTTCGCCGTCGTCTTCCGCGCGGAGGGCGAGGATATCTCCTCGTGCCGCGTCGCGGCGGGCGATCCCATCCCGGTCCCGGCGCTGCCCGAAAAGACCGGCTATACCTTCTCCGGCTGGGGCAGGATCCCCGAAGAGATGCCGGCGGAGGACCTGGTCTTCGACGGGATCTTCACGATCAACGATTACCGGCTGACCGTCATCGCCGGCAGCGAGACCCTCTACGACGGTTCGGTCGAGTTCGGATCCCCGATCTCGACGCCCGACGCGCCGGTCCTTGAGGGTTATACTTTCAACGGCTGGGGCGACGTTCCCGAGACGATGCCGGCGCATGATCTTTCGATCGCCTCCGGCTACACCCCGAACGCCTACCCGCTCACGTTCAACCTGAACGGCGAGGCGATCTACTCGCGCGAGGTGTCGTTCGGTTCTCCCGTCATCCCGCCCGAGGTCGAGATCCCCGAGGGGTACGTCTTCTCGGGCTGGGGCGACGTTCCGGCGACCATGCCGGCAAAACCCCTGTCGCTCGACGCCACGCTCATCGGCTCTTCGTTCCATCTGACCTTCCTGCTCGACGGCGAGCCGGTCTATGAGACCGATCTCGCGGCGGGCGAACCCATCACGCTGCCGCCCGATCCGGTGCTGCCGGAGGGGTACGAGGCGGACGGTTGGGGCGTTGTCCCCGAGGTCATGCCGGCAGAGCCGCTCACGTTCGCCAACTTTACCCATCCCACCGCGTTCACGCTCCGCTTCGTTCTGGACGGCGAGACCGTCGCGCAGTCCCGGGTCGCTTACGGCGATCCGGTGATCGCACCCGATCCCGAGATCCCGTCCGAGCGCCGCTTCCTCGGCTGGAACGAATGTCCCGATACGATGCCCGCGCACGACCTGACGGTCGAGGGCGAGACCGAAGTCCGGAAGACCTCGGTCACGTTCAAGGTCGACGGCGCCGTCGTCGGCACGGTCTCCGGTTTCGTCGGTTCGCCGATCACCGAGACCCCCGACGCCCCCGAAAAGGACGGGATGGAGTTCGTCGGCTGGCTCGATCTCCCCGAGACCTTCCCCGGAGAGGATATCGAGGTCAAGGGCGATTACGAGGCGGGTCTTGAGACCGTGACCTTCGTGCTCGACGGCGAGGTCGTCGAGGAGAAGAAAGTCCGCTACGGCGATCCCATCGTCGCGCCGGACGTCCCGCTGAAAGAGGGCTATACCTTCGGCGGCTGGACCAACCTTGCCGACACGATGCCGTCCTACGCGTTCACCGTGACCGGCTCGATGCTCCCGAACCACCACGTCGTGACCTTCCTGCTCGACGGAGAGACCTTTGCGACCCGAAAGTTCGCCTTCGGCGAAGAGATCGTCTGCCCGGATCTTCCCGACGACGCGACCCGCACCTACGCGTGGGAGGAAGTTCCCGAAACGATGCCGGATAACGACCTGACCGTTTCGGCGACCTCCACCGTCATCGCGCACACCGTGACCTACCTGCTTGACGGCGAGGTCTTCCGGACCGAGACCGTCGCGGCGGGCAACGTCGTACCGAAGATCAATCCGCCCGCGATCGACGGCTACGTCTTCTCGGGTTGGGAGAACTACTCCCGCATCATGCCCGACTACGACTTCACCGTGACGGGCGAATACCGTCCCGAACGCTTCACCCTGACCTATATGGCGGACGGCGAGGTCTTCGCCGCCGACGATTATCTCCCCGGCGATCCCATCGCTCCCGTCGACGGGTCCAAGCCCGATCACGCCGAGTTCATCGAGTGGATCAACCTGCCGTCGGTGATGCCGGCGCGCGACCTGACGGTCAACGCCCGCTACGCCACCGAATACTACGAGATCACCTACATCCTCGAAACGACCCCCGTCGCGACCAAGCGCGTCGCCGCGGGCGCGTGGATCACGCCTCCGCTCGTCCCCGAAAAGGACGGCTACGTCTTCGCCGGATGGCGCGGACTGCCCGAGCGGATGCCGGCGCGCGACCTGATCGTCATCGGGAAGTACGATCCCGCGTTCCACTACATCACCTACCGCGTGGACGGCTCCTTCTATCACCGTGAGCTCTATCCCATCGGCGCCGCGATCAAGCCGCTGTCGCCCCCCGTCAAGGAGGGAAGCGTCTTCGTCCGCTGGAACAACTTTGCCGACGAGATGCCCGACTACGACTTCACGGTCGACGCCGTCTTCCGCGACAATATCTGCAAGTATACCTTTATCTCTGAGGGCAACGTTTTGCTCGCGGGCAAACTCCGCGGCGGCGATCCGTTGCTCGCGCCGGTCCCCGAAGCGCCGCAGGGCTACGAGTTCATCGGCTTTGACGGCTACGACGGCAAGATGCCCGAAAACGACGTGGTCTACGTCGCCCGCTTCGAGCGGAAAGTTTACCGCGTCACCTACCTCCTCGACGGCGATCTCTACGGCGACGATCAGTTCCGCGAGGGCGAGACCGTCAAGGTCAGCCCCGAGATGACCCCGTCGGTCCCCGACGGCTACGAGTTCAGCGGATGGATCGGACTGCCCGCCGTGATGCCCGACCACGACGTTGAGGTCAACGGATCGATGGCGCCGAAAGAGTTCACGCTCAGCTTCAACGCCGACGGCGCGAAGATCCCGCCGAAGAAACTGGTCTGCGACAGCGAGGTCGGGTCGGTCTCCGCACCCGAGCGGCACGCCTTGACCTTTACCGGCTGGAACGCTCTGCCCGACGCGATGCCGGCGCACGACGTCGTGGCGCGCGGTTCGTACACCCCCTCCGAGGGGATCTACGTCGGAGTGCACGCCGACTTTGAAAAAGGCGACGGCGACCGTCCCGTCCGGGTCAGCGGCAAGGAGGAGACCGAGGCGCTCGGCTCTCTCAAACGTCTGATCGCCGTTTCGGGCGACCGGATCGAGGTGACCGGACGCAAGAAGACGATGAACCGCGTCGACGTCTCGCGCTTCGTCTGCGACGGCGTCGTGACCGACCGCAATGGACTTGCCGAGGCGATCAAACGGCTGTTCGACGCGACCGTGACCAAGAAGAACGACCGGTTCGCTCTGGTCGTCGATCACAAGGCGTCGGTCAACAGCATCGTGACGGTCGAGGCGTCGCAAGACAACGCCGAAGCCGCGCTCCGCGAGGAGATCCCCGCGGTTCTCTCCGAGGCGGGTCTTACCGGGGCGAAGACCGCGTCGACCGTCCTCTCGGTCAACCGGGACGCCGGAACGGCGGAGGGTCTGATCTCCGCGCTCGACGCGACCTACGCCGAGACGATGTATGACCTCTTGAACGAAGCCGGCTTCGTCACCGACGAACCGAGGACCCCCGAGTTCTTCGTCTGCAACGCGCTGAAAACCAAAGAGGCGCATCTCAAGGGCAACTCGATCGTCAAGTTCCGCACCGACGGCTTCCTTTACACCGCGCTGGTGCGCGACGGACGCACCGTCTTCTCGGTGAAGAACAAAATCCCCTACGATCTCGGCGCAGAGGACCGTATGGTCACCGAGATCGACACCGAGTTCGCGGCGGTCGCCGACTACGTGCGCGAGGAGACCGACGAACGCTTCTTCATCCGCCGCTTGATATTTGGCGGTATCTATTCCGAGAAGAAGAAAGCAGAGGAGAAATACCTCCGCCGGACCATCAAGACCTTCAACAAATCGCAAAAGGGTTTCTTCGGCCGTATCTTCACGAAATCGAGACCCCGGCTCTACGATTTTGCGTCCCCCGTCGTGAAAAAACGGAAACGCCCCGTGGTCGATATCGACCGCGCCGCGCGGGACGAGAAATGGTCATCCGCCAGATAACCGAACACGGCAAAAAGCGCCCCCGGAACGTTCCGGGGGCGCATCTTTATAGTTGCTTTTAATCGTTTTCGTCCAGACCGAGCAGCGCGCGGGGCATTTTCCAAAAGAGCGTGTCGGCGTAATCCTCGCCGAACCTGTGAAAGACCTCCCGGTACCCCTCGTCGAGTTTCGCGTCCGAATACTCCGGATCGTGCGCGTCGGAGGCGATCGCGGCGACGACGCCTTTTTTCAGCAGTTTATGGCAGAACTTTTTGACCTTTTTGCCGTTGCCTCCCGTCACCGAGCGGACGTTCAGCTGGATCGGGATGTCTTTTTCGGCAAGTTCCAGCGCCAGTTTCGGGCGGCGCAGAAAACTGTTGTACCGTTCGGCGTGGGCGAGGATGGGCGTGTACCCGCTCGCTAAGATCCCCTCCAGCGAGGAAACGATATAGGCGCCGTCGTCGTCGGGCAAAAACTCGATCAAAAGGTAGCGCGTGCCGTTCAGCGGGCGGCAGGCGCCCCGGGCAAGCGACGCCGCGATGCGCTGATGGTAGAGGATCTCCGCCCCGAGGCAGAGGGTCAGGTCGGGGTACTTCTCTTTCAGTTCGGCGCTGAAAGTGCGGAATGTCTCCTCCGCCCCGGCGGACTGCAGTTCACGGAGAGGGTTGTAGTGCGGCGTAAAGCAGATCGTCCGGGTCCCCGACCGATAGGCGCCGTCGATCAGCGCGCGCGCTTCCTCGACAGTCTGCGCCCCGTCGTCCACGCCGTACAGGATATGGCAATGCAAATCACAAAAACGGGTCACGTCGTCCCCTCCTTTCCCTTGTTAAAGCCAGTATAACAGATTTATTTCGATTTGTCCAGTTCGCCCCCGAAAAAAGATTGCAAAAAGTTCGGGGACGGGGTATAATATAATTATAAAAGGAAAAAGCGAGAGGGAGTGACCGATCAATGAAAGAACAACTGCTTCGTGAATACGCGCGTCTCGCCGTCCGGACGGGCGTCAACCTGCAAAAAGGACAGAAACTGCTGATCCAGGCGGAAACCGAGTGCGCCCCGTTCGTCCGCATCCTGACCGAGGAGGCGTTTGCCGCCGGCGCGTTCGACGTGATCGTCCGTTGGAACGATCAGCTGATCGCGCGCGAGCGGTTCCTGCACGCCGACGACAGTCTGTTCGACGACGTTTACCCGTGGAGCGTGATGATGAACGATCAACTCTCCGCGGAGGGGGCGGCGTTCATTTCGGTATCGGCGGAGGACCCCTCGGTCCTGAAAGGGGTCGACCCCGACCGCATCCGCCGCTTTACCACCGCGACCTGGCAGAAGAACGATAAGTTTTACGCCCGCGTGATGGCGAGCCGGATCCCGTGGAACGTCCTTGCCGTTCCGATCGCGCCTTGGGCTGAAAAGGTCTTTCCGGGCAAGAGCGGGGAAGAGGCGATCGAACTGCTCTGGGACGCGATCTTCCGCGCGGTTCGCGTCCGCGAGGGGGTGGACGCCGTCGCGGAATGGGAGGCGCACTGCCGCCGCCTGCGTGAACGGGCGGAGAAACTGAACGCCTACGCCTTTGCCGCCCTGCGCTACGAAAACGCGCTCGGCACCCGTCTGACCGTCGAATTGCCGGAGGGGCATCTCTGGACGGGCGGCTCCGAAAAGGACGAAAAGGGGATCGACTTCGTCGCCAATATGCCGACCGAGGAGATCTTCACCGCGCCCAAGCGGGACGGGGTGAACGGGGTGGTCTGTTCGTCAAAACCCCTGGCTCTGAACGGCAATCTGGTGGAGGGTATCCGCCTGACGTTAAAGGACGGGCGCATCACCGATATCCACGCCGACGAGGGCGAGGAGTACCTCCGCGCCGAGATCGAAATCGACGAGGGAGCGCACTACTTCGGGGAAGTGGCGCTGGTGCCGTATCACTCTCCGATCTCCGAGAGCGGCGTCCTCTTCTACAACACGCTCTTCGACGAGAACGCCTCCTGCCATTTCGCGTTCGGACAGGCGTATCCCACCTGCCTCGAGGGCGGCGCGGATCTTTCCAAGGAGGAACTGCTCGCCCGCGGGCTGAACGCGGAGAGCAATACCCACGTCGACTTTATGATCGGCACCTCCGACCTGTCGATCATCGGCGTGACCCGCGACGGCAAAGAGATCCCGGTCTTCGTCAACGGAGATTTCGCGATCTGACGGCGCCGGACCGCCGGGCACGCGTAACGCAAAAAAGCACTGCGAAAGCAGTGCTTTTTTGCTGTATAAGAGCGCCTAAAAGGTACATATCCAAGCAAAAGCACCTAAAAGGTAAACCAAACCTCATAAAGCCCGAATGATTTCAGCGTGATTGACGTGATAATGAATACGTTTGTTGGTATAGTTTTCTCCGTTTTCAATGCAGAGAATAACGTCTATCACTCCGCCGTGCGTTACAAGCAGCGTATTTCCGGATAATGCGCTTGCTTCACTTTTAAAAGATTGCCAAGCGTTTTTAATCCTTGTAAAAAACAATGCGGGACTTTCTCCGTTTGGATATCGTTGATCCCATTCAAGTGAACTGTAAAACAAACCGGGATAATCCGTTTGAAATTTCGCTTTTGAAATGCCTGCCAGTTCGCCGTTGTTCGTTTCTCTGAACTCTTCGATAAACGTAGCGTGCAATCCGAGTTTTTCGGCTATTGTTTCCGCGGTTTCTTTTGCCCGCGGCAGATCGCTTGAAAAAATGTGTTGAATATTATAATCACCGGACGAAAGCTTCTCACCTGCCCGCCGGACTTGTTCGATGCCGACAAGTGATAATCCCGCATCGCTCCAACCGCCCAAGCGAGTATCATCATCGGCTCCGTGTCGCAGCAAATAGATCATTGTTCTTTATCCGAATTCTGTTTTGTGGTGTTTATGGATGCAATAAGCATTACCCTTATGCTCGCACAGGCAGAATCAAGCGTTTTATACGTTTGGTCTCCAATGTAGCCGGTTTTATAAAGCAGTTCAAGCCAATAGCCGGTTTCGTTCGCTTCTTTCAACGCGATCTGCAGTTTTGCAATGAAATCTGGCTTACCATGCGCATACTGCGCTTCGCGTATATTCGCGCCGATTGACGTTCCGCTTCTGCCGATTTGATTGGAAATAATCGTTTCGTGCTTTGCTTTCAAACTTTTAACGAGGTTAATAATCGAAACGGCAAAATCGAGAGATTGAGTGCGGAGTTTAGATTCCTGCATATTTGATCCCTTTCAGTGAAGTTTTGCGGCGTTGCCGCAAAGTGAAGTTATACCTTTGGCAAAGTGAAGTTTGCCGCTTCGCGGCAAGTGAAGTTAAGTGTTCCGCATCGTGCCGTAAGGCACGCTTCACGCGCGTAGCGCACTTCACATCCGAAGGATGCTTCACGTTCCGCACCAGCGGAACACTTAGTTGAAAGAAACCTGATTTGGTAGACAAATCAGGTTTCTTTCATGGAGCTGGTGATCGGAGTCGAACCAACAACCTGCTGATTACAAATCAGCTGCTCTGCCATTGAGCCACACCAGCGCTTTGCGTATTCATTATAAATGACGGCGGAAGATTTGTCAAGAGGGCGGGCAAAAAAGAGGCGGCGAGCCGTTCCCCTTGACTTATCTTCGCTTTGGTGGTATAATTTTCCCGAGATAGCCCGCAGGGCGGGCGCGTTCTCGAAACGGTTTTCTGTTGATTTCGGAGGCAATCTTGAAAAGAAAAAAGATATCAGTCGTCGGCTTCCTGTTTTTGGGGTACGCCCTGATCATCCTGATCGGTTCGGCGCTCCTGAAACTGCCCGTCGCGTCCGCGACCGGGACGGCGCACGCCTACGTCGACTGTCTGTTTACCTCAACGTCCGCGACCTGCGTGACCGGGCTGGTCCCGTTCGACACCGCGCAGGGGTGGAGCTTGTTCGGGCAGATCGTCATCCTGATCCAGATCCAGCTCGGCGGGCTCGGGTTTATGACCGTCATCACGCTGTTCTATCTGATGTTCGGCAAGCGCGTGGGGCTACACGACCAAAACATCCTGATGCAGTCGCAGGGCAGTTTCTCGATCGGCGAGATCATCCCGCTGATCCGCCGGATCAGCATCGCCACCTTTGCGACCGAGGGGCTCGGGACCCTGATCCTCTTCCTGCGCTTCCGCGCCAGGTTCGGCGCGCGCGGGCTGTATTACGCCGTGTTCACGTCGGTCTCCGCGTTCTGTAACGCCGGCTTCGACGTTTTCGGGACCGGGTCGCTCACCGAGTTTCGCTCCGACGCAAGCGTCCTTCTGACGGTCGCCTGCCTCATCATCATCGGCGGGGTCGGGTTCATCGTTTTGTCGGACCTGTTCGCGCACCGCTTCCGGCTGGGGCGCTGCTACCTGCATACCAAGGTCGTACTGATCGCCAACGCCATTCTGGTCCTCGGCGGCGCGATCCTCTTCTTTATCCTCGAGTTCACAAACGTCGGCGTGCCGGGGCAGTTCTCGGATCTCCCGTTCGGCGATAAGATCGCCAACTCGCTCTTTATGTCGGTCACGCCGCGCACCGCCGGCTTCAATTCGGTCGATATGACCGAGGTCAGCGGCACGGGACAGTTCTTGACGGTGCTTTTGATGTTCATCGGCGGCAACCCCTGTTCGACGGCGGGCGGCATCAAGGTCACGACCGCGGTCGTCGTCCTGGCGAACCTCTCCGCCTCCGCGCGCGCTTCCAAGGAGGTGCGGATCTTCAACAAAAGCGTGCCCGATCCCGTGGTCCGGCAGGCGTCCGCGGTCCTGCTCTCCTATCTCATCCTGACCGTCGGGGCGGTGCTCCTGATCGGTATCTTCGAGCCGGCGGGGCTGAACGCGATCCTCTTTGAGGTCGTCTCCGCGATCGCGACGGTGGGCTTGACGTTGGATCTGACCCCCACGCTTACCCCCGTATCCAAGATGATCCTCGTCTTCTTGATGTACGTCGGGCGGCTCGGCGCGTTCAGTCTGTTCGAACTGTTCGGCAGACAGCACAGAAAAGAGTATCTATCGCGACAGAAAGGTCAAATCATGGTGGGTTGATATGAAAAACGTATTGATCATCGGCGCCGGGGAATTCGGAAAACATCTGGCGCACAAACTGACGGAACTGAAAAACGAGGTCCGCCTGATCGATCAGGACGAGGCGGTCATCGACGCGCTCTCGCCCGAGATCGAGAATACGCTGATCGGCGATTGCCGCAGTATGAACGTGGTGAAACAGCTCGGGGTGTCGGAATTCGACCTCGTCGTGGTCGCCGTCGGCGGCAACTTTCAGGCGTCGCTCGAGATCACCTCGAACCTGAAGGAGTGCGGCGCGCGCTATATCGTCTCGCAGTGCCAGTCGGACATCCAGGCAAAGTTTTTGCAGATGGCGGGCGCGGACAAGACCGTCTATTCCGAAAAGGAAGCGGCGGAAAAGGTGGCGCTGATCTACAACGAGGACGGGCTGATCGACTACATCTCGATCAGTGAACTCTATAAGATCGTCAAGATGAAACTGCCGAAAAAGTGGGCGGGTCACACGCTGCCCGAACTCGATATCCGCAAACAGTTCAAGCTGAACGTCCTCGCCGTCGAGCGCGACGGCAAGGTCATCGTGCCGGATCTGCAGTTCGTGTTCGACGAGCACGACCTGGTCCTGCTCCTCGGGGAGGAAAAACAACTGTCCCGGTTTTTCAAGAAATAAGACCGAACAAAAAAAGAAAGCCGAAGAGGGAAAACCCTTTCACGGCTTTCTTTTTTTCGGGGAGGATCAGACCTTGGGGTCCCGGTCCGTTTCTGGATCGTCGGTCCGCCCGAGCAAATAGTCGACGGAAACGTGAAAGTAGTCGGCAAAAGCGATCAGGGTCTTATAATCCGCCTCACGCTCCTGGTTTTCATATCGGCTGACGCTGTTCTGGTTCATGTTCAGATCCATCGCAAGTTTCAGTTGCGTGATGCCCTTTGCAAGCCGGATCTCTTTTAATCGAAACATGATTTCTTCCTTTTTTTACATAATTCGATCAAGTCCTCTTGACAATATAATACCGGAATGGTATAATCAAAATATCCCGTTTTGGTATATTCCAATGTGCGGGAAGAAACAAAAATAGAGAAAAGGAGCACAAAAATGAACGATTCTGGTCTTCCTCCCGTCGAAAAAAAGAACCCCGGCATTGGTTTTTCCGTTGCGGCGCTTGTTCTCGGCATTCTCTCTCTTATCCTTGCTTGGTTTTACTTAGTCAACATTTCCGCGATCGTTTTCGGCATCGTCGGTATCGTGATGGCTGCCGTCGGACGTAAAAAGGCGATCGCCGCCGGCGCCCCCACCGGTCTCGGTACCGCCGGGCTCGTGACGTCGATCATCGGACTTGTGATCGGCGCGATCGGCTTTATCTCCTGCACCATCTGCGTCGCCTGCGCGGCGGCGGAAGTGGACGCCACGGCGAAAGCACTCAGCTACTATTATTCCTGATCCGTCCGTTCTGAAACGGCGACCATTACTGTCAGAGGGATAAAACAGGCGGCGTGTACGCATACGCCGCCTGTTTTAGGAGGAAAGTATGTATCCGGAGATCCGCTTTCTCGGGAAGACCGTCGGGACGTACGGCTTGTGTTCGGTTATCGGGCTTGCGCTTGCGGTCCTTGTCGGTTGGATCCTTGCAAAGCGGTGGAAAAATACGATCGACGACGTGCTTTTGCTTGCCTTGTCGATCGCGGTGGGGCTTTTTCTCGGCGGGCATCTGCTCTACGGGATCACCCGGGTGGATATCGTTATTTCGGCGTTCCGGCAGATCGGGCGCATCCCGGCGCGCGAGTGGTTCTCCATTCTGTCGGAGGGGATCGGCGGGATGGTGTTCTACGGCGGTTTTCTCGGCGGGCTGTGCGGTATTTTGCTGTTCACCCGCTTCACCCCGCTGTTTGAAAGAAAAAACGCGCTCGACCTCTACGCCGTCGTGACCCCCTTGTTCCATACGTTCGGACGGATCGGCTGCTTCTTCGGGGGCTGCTGTTACGGTCGTGAATGGAGCCACGGCGTGCTGATCGCGGAAAACCGACTGAACCCGTCCGTGGCGGGTGTCCCGCGTTTCCCCGTGCAACTCGTGGAGGCGGGGTGCGAATTTTTGATCTTCCTCCTGCTGTTGACGCTTTTTCGCCATAAACGTCTTGACGGGAAACTGTTGCTCGTCTACCTTACGGTCTATCCCGCCGCCCGGTTCGTACTTGAGTTCTGGCGCGGAGACCGGATCCGCGGCGTCTGGTTCGGGCTCTCCACTTCGCAGTGGATCAGTCTGGTCCTGTTCGCCTCGGCTGTCGGGATCCTGATCTATCAAATCAACAAAAAACAAAAAACCGCACGGAGTACAGACGGTCGACCGTCGCTCTGAGGCAGAAAAGAGGAGTAAAAATGAAAACACGCTCGAAAGTGATCCGTATCCTTGCGTTCGTTCTGGTCGCGTCGTTCCTCGTCCTTTCGTTCGCCGGTTGTTTTTCCTCCAAAAAGGACGACGACGCGGCGGAAGACGACGTAGGGGAGGGAAGCTCCGCATATAAGCAGTATATGGGGTGGTTGAAGCAGTACGAACAGTGGGTCGACAGCTACATCAAGGTTTGTCAAAACTACGAGAAAAACCCGACCGCTTATATGAGTGCATATTTGACCGAGACCGCGAAACTGACTGAATGGAGCGCGAAGTTCTCGAATATTGACGGCGCCGGGATGACGAGTGCCGAAGCGGCAAAGATATCCGCCGAGTATTTGAGGATCTACAATAAACTGATGAAAGCCGTGTCGGAGATCAACTGAATGCCGGTCGTTTCCCCGAACCGCCCGATCAATATCGGGCGGTTCGGTTTCTTTTTGAGGCGGTTTCCGCTCCCCTTGACTTTCCCCCGAAAGGGTGCTATAATTTTGCGGGGCTGAAAAGAACGACGGAAAAGGGACTATCAATGGCTAACGTGATCGAGATCAAGGATCTCTACAAATCATTCGGCGCGGTCAAGGCGGTCAACGGGCTGTCTTTTCGCGTCAAGCGGGGCGAGTTGTTCGCCTTTCTCGGCGTCAACGGAGCGGGGAAGTCGACCACCATCTCGATCCTCTGCGGACAACTGAAAAAGGACGGCGGCGAGGTTCGGGTCTGCGGGTGCGACCCCGAACGCGAGAAAGCCGCGATCGCCCGGCAGATCGGCGTGGTGTTCCAGAGTTCTGCGCTGGATCAGATGCTTTCGGTGCGCGACAATCTGCGGAGCCGCGCCGCCCTTTACGGGATCACCGGCTCGGCGTTTTCCGCCCGTCTCGGCGAACTTGCCGAACTGCTCTCGTTTACCGATCTGCTCGACCGCACGGTAGGCAAACTGTCGGGCGGGCAAAGACGGCGGATCGACGTCGCCCGCGCCCTGATCCATTCGCCCGACGTTCTGATCCTCGACGAGCCGACGACCGGGCTGGATCCCCAGACGCGCAAACACCTCTGGGACGTGGTGAACGACCTCCGCAAGAAGACCGGGATGACGGTCTTTCTGACGACCCACTATATGGAGGAGGCGGCGGACGCCGACTACATCGTGATCCTCGACGCGGGCGAGATCGCCGCCGAGGGAACGCCCCTGGAACTGAAAAACCGTTACGCGGGCGACTATCTGACCATCTACGGGGCGACCGAACTTCCCGACTTCGGCTACCCGACCGAGACCATCCGCGACGCCGTGCGGATCACCCTGCCCGATACCGGGGCGGCGACCGCGCTGATCCTTTCGCATCCCGATCTGTTCCGGGACTACGAGGTGACCAAGGGCAAAATGGACGACGTGTTCCTCTCGGTCACCGGGAAGAAACTGACGGGAGGCGACGACAAATGAGAAAACTTTTCGAATTGACCCGCCGCGATCTCAAAGTCTTCTTCAAAGACAAGGGAATGTTCATCTCCTCGCTCATCACCCCGATCATCCTGCTGGTCCTCTACGCGACCTTCCTTGCCAAGGTCTATAAGGACAGTTTCTTTTCGGCTCTGCCCGACGGGTTCACGGTCGATCCGAAGATCATCGACGCCACCGTCGCGGGACAGCTGATCTCGTCGCTTCTCGCGGTCAGCTGCGTGACCATTTCGTTCTGCGCCAATCTGCTGATGATCGGCGACAAGGCGAACGGCGCGATCCGCGATCTGACCGTCACCCCGGTCAAGCGTTCGACTCTCGCGGGGGCGTACTACCTCGCCTCGGCGGCAAGCACCCTGATCGTCACCTTCGCGGCGCTGATCTGCGGGCTGGGCTACCTCGCGACGCAGGGATGGTACCTCTCGGCGGCGGACGTCGTCTTTACGTTCCTCGACGTTCTGCTGCTCACCCTGTTCGGGACGGCGCTCTCGTCCTGCCTCCACTTTTTCCTCTCGACCAACGGGCAGGCGTCGGCGGTCGGCACCATCGTCTCCGCCGGCTACGGCTTCGTCTGCGGGGCGTATATGCCCATCTCGAGTTTCGGTTCGGGACTGCGGCGGGTACTCAGTTTCCTGCCCGGTACCTACGGCACCTCGCTTTTAAAAAACCATCTGCTCGGCGGCGTGTTTGACGAGATGGGGAGCGCCGGTTTTCCCGAGGAGGCGGTCAACGGGATCCGCGAGGCGATCGACTGTCGGCTGTTTTTCTTCGGCAACGAGGTAAAAACCCCCGCCATGTTCGCGATCCTCGGGGGGGCTGTCGTCTTCTTCACCGGACTGTTCGTTCTGTTCCACCTCCTTTTCAAGGGAGAGAAAACCAAATAAAAAGAGCGCGGATCACTCCGCGCTCTTTCTTTTCGTTTGCTTACTGTTTCATCTTCTTTTTGAACACCAGCACGGCGCAGACGAACGCCGCGAGCGAGTAGGCAAGCAGGATCAGCATCGGGCGCCAGAAACCGCTCCACGCGTCCCCGAACCCGAGGATGGTGTTCTGCATCAGTTGGGTCGCGTTGCGGAACGGCAGCGCGTTCATCAGGGCGACCATCCCGCCGCCGAGCCCCTCGGTCGGGAACCACATCCCCGACAAGAGCGACTGGCACGCGATCAAAATCGACGCGATCCCGCCGATGGACTTCTCGTTGCAGATCGAGCCGAAGAGGATGCCCATCCCGATAAAGAAAAGGGAAGTGATAAGCCCCAGGAGGATCGCCAGCGGCATCCGCCACCCGAACAGACCCGGGTCGACGATCCCGCCGACAAGGAAGAACAAAACCGACTGGATCAGCGTCAGCGGCAGGATCGGCAGGGCGTAGGAGAGGATGAACTCGACCGAGGTCGCCCGCGATACGTAGAGCCGCGTCAGCAGTGACGAACTCCGGTCCAGGGCGATCAGTTGCCCGGTGAAAAGCGAGAGGAACGCCTGCGAGAAGACCACGATCCCCGGCGCGAGATACTTCATCTCGAACTGGTCGGTCTGTTTGTGGAAAAGCAGATAGAACAGGATCTCCATAAAGAGCGGGAGCCCGATCATAAAGATCAGGGAGAGGGGGTCGCGCACGATCTCCTTGACGTTCCGCTTGGAGAGGGCGTAGATGCGGGCAAGTGACTTACGCATTCCGATCACCTCCCGAAACGACCTCGATAAACGCGTTCTCCACGTCGTTTTTGCCGGTCTTTTGGTACAGCTCCTCTTTGGTCCCGACGAACAGCAGTTTGCCGTCGCGCATGATCCCGATCCTGTCGGAGAGCGCCTCGGCTTCCTCCATATAGTGGGTGGTCAGGATGATGGTCATTTTGCCCCTCAGCCCCTCGATCACGCGCCAGAGCTCCCGTCGTGCGATCACGTCCAGCCCCAGCGTCGGCTCGTCGAGAAAGAGCAGTTTCGGTTTTGATACCAGCGCCAGCGCGATCGAGAGTTTCCTCTGCCAGCCGCCGGAGAGTTCGGCGGCTTTTTTGTTCGCCACTTTGCCAAGCCCGAACGCGTCGAAGACCTCACGCTCGGTTTTTTCGATCTCCTCCCCGGTCTGTCCCGCGATCCGGGCGAACAGCTCGACGTTTTCTTTGACCGTCAGCTTGCGCGCCACCGCGGTCTCCTGCATCGAAATATCGACCAGTTCCTTGATCTTCGCGTCGTCGCGCCCGAGCGTATAGCCCAGCACCGTCGCCTCGCCCGCCGTCGGCTTGACCAGCGTCGAGAGCATCTTGACCGTCGTGGTCTTGCCGGCGCCGTTCACGCCGAGAAGAGAGAAAAGTTCGCCCTCTTCGATCGTCAGGTCCAGCCCGTCCACCGCGATAAGGTCTTTATAGCTTTTCGTCAGTTTCTTTGTTTCTATCGCCGCCATCCGGCATCACCCCTCCCATCAGTTGATAAAACAGGTCGTCTTTTAAGAGCGCGATGCCCCGTTTCCGGTCGCCCATGACCATCAGGGTGTCGCCCTCCTTGATCTCAAACATCTGCCGCGCCGGCGCCGGGATCGTGATCTGTCCTTTCGGTCCCACTTTCACGCTGACGATGAAGCGGTCTTGCTCGAGGATCTTCTTCATCCGCACGTCTCCTTTCCCGACGCGCCCGCCCCGAAATCGGGTCGTCCGCGCCGTCTTACTTTTCTTACATTTCTTATTTTACCACCGCGGATTGCAAAATACAAGACCTTTTTCAAA
>CAMJCC010000016.1 GCA_946404035.1 uncultured Clostridia bacterium
GACCGGAACTTGTCCGTACTACCGGTATTACAACGAATATAAATCGGTTCAAACACAGATCTGAAACAAAACCTGTCGCACCCCCGGCAAAACGCCGGGGGTGCTTTTTTTGCGGTGGTAGAAGAGTGGGTCAGCGCGCCTCGGGCGCGGGTTTGTCGAACGCGGGGTTGCAGGCGTAGAAGTTCTTTTCGTTCATTCTGTCCTGCGCCGTCCGGAGCGCGTCGCCGAACCGCTGAAAATGGACGATCTCGCGCTCTCTTAAGAACTTCAGCGGCTCGCGGACGTCGGGATCGTCGATCAGCCGGAGCAGGTTGTCGTAGGTGACCCGCGCCTTTTGCTCGGCGGCGAGGTCCTCGGTCAGGTCGGCGAGCACGTCGCCCTTGACCCCGATATACTTGGCGTCGAACGGCACGCCGGACGCCGCCTGCGGGTAGACGCCGACGGTGTGGTCGACGAAATACTTGTCAAAGCCCGCCTCCCTTATCTGTTCGGAGGTCAGGCTGCGCGTCAGTTGGTGCAGGATGGTCGAGATCATCTCGACGTGCGCCAGCTCCTCGGTGCCGACGTCGGTCAGGATGCCGACCACCTCCTGATACGGCATACTGTACCGCTGGGAGAGGTAGCGGGTCGAGGCACCGAGTTCCCCGTCGGGTCCGCCGAGTTGGCTGATGATGATCCCGGCGTAGAGCGGGTCAGGTCGCTCGATCTTGATCGGGTATTGCAGTTTCTTTTCATAGATCCACATAGTCCGTCACCCCCTCACGCTTCCCCGTCGCCCGCAGGCGCGGCGTACGACACGTCCCCGCCGTCCGGGAAACCGTACTCCCACGGCCACGGCGTCCTGACCCAGCGCCACTCGGTCGCTCCCTCCGCGGCGGACGGCGTGATCGGGGCGTAGGTCTTCTCGTATTCCGCCCGCAAGAGGTCGTATTCCCCCTGCAGCTCCGCGTAATAGGCGAGCGCGCGGCGGTTCGACGGATGCCCGTCGAGGAACAGTTCGGTCTCTTTCATCGCAAAGGAGAGTTCCTGGATGCGGAGCATCATCTCCTCCTGCCGGCTGACGTTTCCGTTGGAATAATGCCGTCTCACGACGCGTCACCTCCCGCACAGACCCCTGTCAGGGGCTTGTCGAGTTCGCCGAACAGCGTCCCGCGGTCCAGCGCCTCGACGGGCGAATACACGTCGCGCCAGTACTGCCGCGGCGAGTACACCATCGCCAGCGCCGGCACCGTCGGCTCCGACGTCGGCGTCGACCCGTTCCCCGGCTCGGTCGCCGTTTCCGGCGACACCGTCTTTTCGTTTTTCTTTTCAAACATGTACATTCGGTTCCCATTTCCTTTCTTTTCGGGGATATGCACCCTTTAACAGCGTATGAAACACCCCTCCCTCTTGCCATTGGAAACATCCTTTATACCTCCCGCGCCAGCTATTGCTATCAGGCGGGCGGGGTTAACGAAGTCCTGAATAGTCCGGTGGACTGTTCAGGACGAGCGGTCGAACCCAAAGCAAGGAGTGAAGGGCAGGCGGCGCGACGCGTGCCTCTCACGACTATGCGACGGCGAGTGGGCAAAGATGCAGAATTCGCGCTTGCGATCCGAAGGCGTATTGACATACGCCGAGAGGTCGCAAACGCGAATAGGAAAACAAATTGAATAAAAAGGAGAAAACCGTCCCGAGGGACGGTTTTCAACCTTAAATGCGTTTTGCTGTGAGAGGATCTCGCACAGAGCGGAAAGCTTCTCCGGACCAAGAGTATAATCCTTTGTTTTCCGATCTGCGCTGAAATCCGCCCGTCGTCTTAACCAACGATGCCGGAGCGCTCGATACCTTGCACAAGGTACCGCTGGCAGAACAGGAACACGAACACCAACGGCATAATGATCATCACGCCGCCGGCGTTCCTGACCGCCTCGTAGTAAGCCGTCTTGATCGCGCCGTTCGTCGTTTCGAGCGTTCTCGGAATGGTTCCGATCAGGTCGGGCATCAGTCCGATGCTGCCGCTGCTCGACGAGAAGAACAGAGTGGTGTAGAAGCTGTCGGTCCACTGCCACGAGAAAGCGAACAGGAAGATGGTGATCATCATCGGGAGCGAGAGCGGGAGGATGATCGTGAAGAACGTCCGGAAAGTACCGGACCCGTCCACGTAAGCGGACTCCTCGAGTTCATCCGGCACGCCCTGGAAGAACTGGCGCATCATGAAGATGTAGAGCCCGTTCTTGAACGCAAGTCCGGTCGCCGACAGGATCGCAAACGGCCAGAACGTGTTGGTCAGCCGGATCGCCTTGCCCGTGATCAGTTTGAAGAGACCGGGCATATTGGTCGCCTGGATGGAGAAGAGATCGAACTGCAGGAAGTGCTGGAAGAGCGACAGAGAGAGCGTCCGGTGCGGGATCGCCATCGTGATGATGACGAGGACCAGGACCAGCTTGTTCCCTTTGAAGCGGAATTTTGCCAGACCGTAACCGATCATACAGGTCACGAAGGTCTGCATGACCGCGGTCAGGGTCGAAAGGAGCAGCGTATTCCGCAGGATCTTGAGATAATGCCAGTACTTCGCCTGCTTCACGTAGATCTCGAACGATACTTTCGTCGGGATCAGGGTGACCTGCGAGTTGCTGAAGTCGGACGTCGACCAGAGCGAGGTCATGATCTTCTGTAAGAACGGACTGAGGATGACGTAGCTGATACCGAGCATCAGGATGAAGCGGATCAGATACCATACGCGATCGATCCAGAAAGACGAGGAGGTCAGGCGCATGATGAGCCGCTGTCTGAACGGGATCTTTCCCTCGAAATCCATTTTGACGCCGCGCTTCGTGATGACGGCGGACGAGGGGGCGGGGTTCTTTTTGGTCTGTTGATTATCCATTTTCATCCCCTCCTCACTCACGTCTCTGATAGAAGACGTACGCCGACACGATACCGCCGAAGATCCCCACGATGGCAAAGATGATCAGGAAGTAGACCCAATACTCTGCCGTCGCAAGACTTTGGTTCTTGTCGCTGTAGACGCCGTCGATGTACGTCATGACCGAGTTGTTGTTCCGGGTGAAGCTGTCGATGATGGTGTAGATGCCGTTCACCAGGATCATCGGGCTGATCATCGGGAAAGTGATCTTCCAGAAAGTTTCCCACGCCGACGCGCCGTCGATGCGCGCCGCCTCGTAGATCGAGGGGCTGATCGACTGGAGCCCGGCAAGGAAGATCAGCATCTGCACGCCGGAATAGTTGACGATGCTGTAGACGCTTCGGACCGTTCCCGCGACGCCCTCAAAGACGCCGGCGCCCGCCGTTCCGAGTTGCAGCCTCGAGAACAGCATCTCGATGTCCACCGCCGAAACGAGGTCGTTTTTGGCGTTCACGCCCGAACCGTCGTCGACCGCGTCCTCACCGGCACCGGACAGGGCCTGCACCGTCAGTTTTTCCATCAGACCCGTCGAAAGGATGACGGGGACGAAGAAGATGGCGCGGAACACGGCGCGTCCCAGCATCTTCTGGTTCAGGATGACCGCGATGAAGAGCGAGAAGATAACGATCGTCGGGACCTCCCAGAGCAGCTGCGAAATGCCGCCCAGAAGTTTCTGCACGTAATCCGAGTTGGACGAGAACATCTTCCGGTAGTACTCGAGCCCGTGGTTGACGACCACCGTGTAGGAGCCCTGCGCGTTGGTCTGGATCTCCGGCTTCATGAAACTGAAGCAGATCGAGTCGATGATGATCGGAAGATACACGAGAACGAAGCCGAGAACGAACGGCAGAACGAAGAGCCAGCCCTTGCGCGCCTTTCGCTCGGAGAGTGAAGCACGACTGAGCTTCGGAAGCTTGAATTTCGCTTTTTGAGTATTCGTCATATTCTTCCCCCTCCTTTACTGTTCTCTCGGATCCGTTTTTCCGTCCGCCCGGGGATCCAACCGGACAAAGTCGTACTTATCGAGCGTGTACGTCCGATCGCCGAGTTCCACTTTCACCTTGAAGATGCTGTAGTTCAGGAGGAACCGGACCGTGTCGGTGCCGTTCGAGTAAGTGACCAGGACGATCGCGCCGTCGCCGATGGTGTAGGACGTCGTCTTGTAGGCGGCGTCGTCCGCCTTGGAGTCGGTGATGAAGCTGTACTTGGTTTCATTTGCGTAATCGGTGACGCCGTTGATCGAAAGCGTCATAATGCCCTCGGCGGAAGCGTATTTCGCGGCGAACTCGTCGATCTTGGCGCTGAGTTCATCGCTGATCGTTGCGTTCAGGACGTCCGCGGCGTCCGCCTTGATGGCGGCTGCGTCGATCTCGACCCGCACCTTGGTTTCGCCGATCACGATCTCGTAGCTGTCGGGATCGCCCGGGGTGTTGATCTTATCCAGCGCGTCGATCTCGATCAGGACCGGATCGGTCCCTGCGGCGTAGCCGGGGGTGATCGCCTCGATGACCGAACGGATCCGGGTCTGAGGTTCCACGCCGTACTCGCCGCTTTCCATCGCCATCGCCAGTTCCAGTTTGCGGAACCGGTCGGGATCTGCGATGATCGAAGAAACCAGCGTCGCGTCGTAGGCGGGATCGGTGTCGTCGATCAGTTTCTTCAACGCCGCCTCGGCTTTGGGTTTTCTCGTCGTGAACTTCTTGGCGTCGTCCCAATCATTGTTGATCTCCGTGTCATCAGCCGCGAGAAGCTGGTCGATGACCGTGATGATCAACTGTTGAGACGCTGCGCTGAAGTCGCCCTTGAGCATCCGCACCGCGTTTTCTTTGATGAGATCGCTGATCTCCTCGTCCGTGGGAGCGGTCGGGATGTCGACGTACCAGAGCTGCGAGATCAGTTTGTTGCGGAGTTTGATCTCCTTATCGTACTGCCGTTCGAGGATGGCGAGATACTCGTTTTCGAGCGTCCTGGCGTCCTCTTCCCTCTCCCAGTCCTCGATCGTCCGTTCGCCGGACAGGAACCGGTGGTCGACGATCCGCCAGCTCTGGAGATCGCCGATGGCGTAGTCGAGGACGTCGTAGTAGTCGATCAGGTCCTCGCGCCAGATCTGGTAGTTGGCGGCGTAGTGCTTGGTGAGTTCATCGTCGGGGTCTTCCTTCATCAGGTCGGTGTTCTCGTACGCCAGGATGACGTACAAGGCGGCGCCGCTCTCGATGTCGCGCAGCAGTTCGTATTCGGGGTTGCCCGCCTCATTGAACACGCTACCGGCATACTGGAGCGCACCGTGCATCACCATGCCGAAGAACGGGACCGTACGGGAAACGTCGTTGTAATGGCTTCCGTCCACGGGCGCCTCGAGCAGATAGTCGATATACGGGATCGCATAGACGTTTCCGCCCGTCGCCATCACGGTGTATTTCCCGGACGCGGTCTCCATCATCTCGGCGATCATCGTCTTCGCCTGCTCGCGGGTGAAGTAGTCCTTCTCGTTATAGTTGGACGACAGATCCGACGCGAGGTTGGCGAGCGCGATGGAGGTCGACTTGAACTTCGAGAACTTCTTGTCGAACTTGGCAAACAGTTTCGAAAGTCTGGAAGCCGAGATCAGAAGTCCCTTGTTGTCGGTCGTTTTCCGATAGATGGTACTGTAGGTATACTTGGTAACGTAGCGGTTCGCCATCGAACGAACGCCGTTCTTTTTCCGCGAGATGCCGCCGATCTTGCCCACCCGATAGTTGTAGAGCAGATCGACGTCGGTGAACGCCTCGAACCCGTCTTCCTCGTGTTCGGAGACGTAGTTCATCAGGGCCTTGAAGCCCTTCTTGCCGCCCACCTCTTTCATCCACTTGACGCGGTTCGGATAGTAACCCTTGTAACCGTCGTTGTAGTAGCCGATCAGACGGAACTTGATGTTCCCGATCCCCGCCTCGCGGAGTTCGTTGCCGATGGTCTGCACGTCCTTGAAAGACGTCAGCGGCTTGTCGACATCCACCGGGAAGGACAGGACGCTCTCGGTCGTCTTGACGGTCGCGTAGCTCTCGATGAAGAGCGGGAGCCGATCTTCCAGTTCCGCCTCGTCGAGCGCGGTAAGCGCGCCGGTCCCGAAGAGGTAGTCGCGGTACGCTTCCGCCATACCGACGTAGCTGGCGCCGTAGCCGTAATCGGGTTTATCGACCGGGTTCAGCGTTTTGTCGGTCAGCATCACGTATTTCTGCGTGAAGCAGCCGGTGTACTTGAAGTCCGCCGAGACCGCGATCGAGCCGGACGTACGGCGTCCGAGCGAGTAGCTGTCGGTCGGGCGAAGCGTGTACGAGGCGTACGCCCCGACGAACGCGCCGTCGGCGTCCAGATGCTTGGCGACAAGGCGCGCCAGACTATCGCCCTCGGTGATGATGGCGAAGTAGCCGACCTGCTTGTCTTCGACCGTGTTGACGGCGCCGAAGACCGGCATCCGGATGGGCAGACTGCTGTTGACGGAGGTATCGCTCAGCGACAGGTTCGCGAACGCGTAGTCGTAACCGTAGATCTGCTGGTTGATCGTGGTGCTGGTACGCATAGTCTGGTTGTAGATCAGCGCGCCGCAGCCGTCGGGATAGAAGATGTAGCCGTCCTGCGTGCTTTCCCCGGCGCAGAAGTACCGGAGGAACGACAGTTCGGTCAGCTGGTATTTCCCCTCGTCAAAGACGATGGAGGACGCGGGGATGTCCACCGTCACGCCGGTATCGTCGATGGTGTACTCCAGCGCGCAGCGGAAGAGCGGGTTGTCGATGACGTACGCGCTGAACCCGACCTTATCCTCCTGCTCGAGCATCATAGAAAGCGTGTAGGAAGGAACGCTCTTCGAGATGAAGTTCTGGACGTTCAGGAAGCGGGAGACCAGGGTATCCGTCGCGTTCTGATCGCCGTCTTTCGGACGGGTGAACTCCAGTTTCCGGATCAGCGGATACACGCCGTCCTCGGGGGTCTCCTTGAGGATGCTGTACGTGTTCTGATACGTTTCGATCAGACCCGCGTTCTTTTCCGGATCCTTCAGCAGATCGTTCAGGTCGATCAGGTTGGAACCGCCGCCGTAATAAGCGTTCAGGTTACCGAAGTCCTCGTAGATCGCCTTGAAATTCACGCCGACCGCCGTATCGGGGGGAAGCTGATCGGTCGCGGAGGGGACCAGGATGCGGATCTGATCCAGCATCTGCGACTGAAGGACCAGCGCGGCTTCCTTTTCCGCCCCGGTCTTGTTCTTGATGGTCTTTTCGACCTCGGTCTTCTTCGCCTTGTACTGGTTGTAGAAGATCGAGCAGACGCTCTGGTACTTGTACTTATCCTCGGCACGGGAACTGTAGTTTCCGAGGACCTTGTTCATCTGATCATAGAAAGCGCCGATGTCCTCGTTGATTTCCAGACCGTCCATTTTTCTGTAGACCTCTTCCGCCTTGGGGTCGGTCGTGTCGACGAACGTGCTGAAACGCGTCGTGATGTACTCATAGTTCATGAAGTCCAGGATGCGTTCCTCGTAAGGCAGGATGATGGTCTCCATGAAATCGCTGTTCAGGACAGCCTGCGGAGCGAGATAACGGCTGGTCGCGTCGCCCATCGTGTACTCGACGCGAAGACCGCCCTTGATCCGGCTGACCGTGATCTGTCCTTTCTTGGCAGCCATTTCGAAACTGGTGTACTTTTTGTCGACCGCGCCGGTCTCGTACGTCTTGAACGTCATCCAGACCTGCGAGAGCCGGTCTTCCTTGGACGCGCCCTTGACGTCGATCGGGTTGGTGGTCAGGTACTGACCCGTCGTGCGGTCGCGCAGATATACCTCACCCGTATACTGGTTGCAGAACAACTGATATTTGTCGGTCTGCGCATAAAGTTCGGTATAGCCCGCCGCGATCTCGGCGGTCAGTTTCGCCTTGACGGTGGCGTAATTGTTTGTCAGCGCGGCTTTGGTCGCCACCTTGTAGTCCTTTTCGACCGCGGGCGCCGGATCGGGTTCCGCGGCGGTGACCGGGATGATCATCGCGCCGAACAGCGTCAGGACGACGAGCAGAATAGCTATTAATCTGTTTTTCATTTTCGTCCCTCCTTACGTTCGACCGCTGACTTCTATGACGATGGACGCCACAAAGCCGATCATCTTCCCTACCAGGTTCGAGAAGAGCATGACGAGGAAGACGATGACCGAGACAGCCAACATCGTTCCCAGCGTGGTGATAATGTTCTTCGGCAGCGAGTATCCGTGCGTCACGAGCATACCGAAGAAGATCAGGAAGAGGACCCAGATGGAGCCGATGGTGACCAGCATTTCGACGATCGGTCCCTCCGCCTGGGTCAGGACGTTCGACAGGAGCGTCGCGATCACGAGCAGCGGAGGCAGGGGCGCGAGCGAGTAGGTCGTGGCGACCAGAACGTCGCGGTACGAGCCCTCGCCGTCAAAGAGCGTGGTCAGGCACCAGTTTGCCGTGACCCACAGGAAGACGGGGATCCCGATCGAGCCGACGAAGGTCAAAACCGACGCGGTGCTCTTCACGGGGTTGAAAATGTAACCCTGTCCGACGGCGTGGTAGTACATCGCCAAAATGGTCAGCCCCAGGATCGTCATCCCGCCGCGGACCGAACCGCGCTTTTCGTGTTTCAGATCCCAGAAACCGTCGAAGGGATGGAAGACCAGATGGAACGGGAAGACGAGTTCCTCCCAGTAGGTCTTCTTCCCCGGTTTGAGGGCGACCCGGGCGTTGAATTTCTTGGCGGCGCCGAGCCCCTTGACGAGAAGGACGAAGAACGCGACGACCACCACGACGATCAGGACCAGATGCCAGCCGTTGGCGATCCATCCCTTCCGGAGTTCGGCGTAGGACTTGGAGTAGTACTCTCTCTCGTAGCACGCCTTGAAGTACTCCTGCGCCTCCTCGTACTTGCCCTGCCGGAACAGCGCCTTGCCGACGCCGATATACGCGCTGTCGAAGTTGCCGTTCTTTTCAAGGATCTTCATCCAGTATTCCTGCGCCGTCTGGAACTCACGCCGGTTTTCCTGCGCCAGCGCCTCGATCAAAATGTTGCCGTACGAGGTGCGCGTGAAAACGGTCAGGAGGTTGGTGGAACGGTCCAGAAGGATCAGGTTGTACGCGGGCAGCGTAGCGTCCTCCGACTGGTTGGGCGCGAGCTGGTAGGTCAGCGACTGCAGCTGGGTCAGCGAACCGAGTTTACCGGTGTTGCCGCTCCCCGATCCGCCGTCGCCGAACGCGAAGAGCAGTTCGCCGTTCGAGTTGTAGGTGTAAACGCGGCCGCGGTTGATGTCGGCGATCGACCAGGACCCCTCGGGTCCGACGGCGACGTCGGAGAGTTTGGAGGGCTTCCGGTTGGTCTCGACGGTGCTCATACCGTCGAGGCCGGTTTCGCCGACGCAATTGAAGAAGCCGTTTCTTTTCAAGATGTGGTTTCCCGCAGAGTTCAGTTTCTTGATCGGCGAAAAGTCGGCGTTTTTACTGTGGATCGAAGCATACTGTTGGCTCTCGTCGATCTTATCGTTCGTAATGTAGATGAAGCCGTCGTCGTCGATCGTGATATTGTTGTAGGTGGTCGGAACGGCTTTGATGTTCCCTGCCTGTTCCTCCTCGCTCTGGAAGCGGCGCCAGAAGCGCTGCCACAGGTTGGCGACGACCGGCTGTCCGCCGATGTATCCGTTGAAGAACCCGTCGTCGTCCGCCAGAACGATGATACCGCTGACCGCGGTCTCCGAAACGACGAAGACCCGTCCGTACTGGTCGACCGCGCACGCGGCGGGCTGCCATTGGCCGTCCTCCACCAGGACGCTGTCGGGTTTGGAAATGATCTTGTAGAAAGACAGGTCGCTCTTGTTGAAGATCACGATCCGCTTGTTGCCGGTATCCGAAACATAAACGTAATCGTCGTTGACGAACACGCCTTTCGGCCCCTTCAGCGTATCGTAGTCCGCGACCGAGCTCTCAAAGTAGTCGATGGCGTTCAAGAACGTGTAGTCGTTTTTCAGGATGATGATACGGTTGTTGTCGGTATCGGCGATATAGAGCCGCCCGTTCTTGTCGGCACGGACCGCCTGCGGATTGTTCAGAGCGGTGATCGTACCGGTCCAGTGGACGCCGTACTTGTAGATCTTGTTGCCGTACGCGTCCTCTTTCTCGTATCTGCGGTCCAGCCGGATGTTCTCGATATCGTCCTCGGTCAGATTATCTTCCGTCCCGGCGCGATAATGCGCCAGTTTTTCAAGATAAGCGGTCTTGTAGAGATCGAGTTTCATCTTCTCGGCGGTGATGAGCCCGTCGGACTGCACCTCATAGGCGTTCGGAGAGGGTTTCCGTTCGCCGGAGGCGGAGTAGGTGAAGGTCTCGTAGGACGAGGTCGCACCGACGCCGACGGACAGAACGCCGAACAGGAGAACCGCGATATACGCGAAAGTAAGGAAGCGAACAAGTGTTTTCTTCTTCATACTTGCATTCTCCTTTCGTCAGTCTTTCATACCGCTGGCGCCCATCGTTTCGATGATCTTGCTCTGGTTGATCACGAAGACGATGATCGGGACGATCATCATGATGACGATACCTGCCGCGTGGGCACCCGAACGGGCGATACCGCCGGACACGATCTGCGAGATGGCGTAGTTGAAGGTCTTGAGCTGCTCGGAATGGATGTAGATCGAGGCGCCCGTGTTCCAAAGCGTCTTGAAGCTCTCGATGATCAGCGTCAGCCACGCCGGTTTGACCATGGGCATCGCGATCACCCAGAAAGTGCGGAACTCGCTTGCGCCGTCAAGCCGCGCGGACTCCAGCACCGTATCGGGCACGAAGCTCTCCATGAACTGCTTCATCAGGTAAAGCCCCAGGGTGGAAGCCATCGCCGGAACGATGATGGCGAGGTAGGTATCGACCCAGCGGAACTCCGACAGGATGATGAAGTGCGTGACCTGGTTGACGGTCGGGTGGAACATCAGCGACAGAACGATGACCTTGAAGAAGAACTTTCCTCCGGGGAATTTCATCTTCGCGAGGGCGTATGCCGCCATGGAGCCGAGCAGCAGGTTCCCCAGCGTACCGCACGCGGTGATGAACACCGTGTTGAAGATGTAACGCGAGAAGGGGACCCATGCGTCGTTCAGCAGCGAGAACAGGTCGGAATAGTTCTCGAGCGAGGGGTTGCGGACGATAAAGCGGGGCGGGAACATGAAGAGTTCGTCCAGAGGTTTCAGCGACTGAGCGATCGCGTAGTACATCGGGATGAACATGAACGCTCCCATAATGATAAGGAAGAAAATGATCCCGGCGTCGCCCCCGGCGCTTCGGTTCAGGACCACTCGGTGGCCGCGTGTTCTTAATTTCTTACTCATATCACTGGCCCACCTTTGAAAGCGCTTTCTTGATCACCAAATTGGCGGTGATCATCACGGCGAATAGGATGACGGCGATCGCGGACGCGTATCCGACCTCGTATCGTTGACCCCCGTAGTCGTCAAGATGGTGCACGATCGTATGCGCGGCGTAGTTGACCGACGGGAAACCGCAGAGGGCCGTCACGACCGTACCGAAGCCGAATGACTGGGTGATCGAGAGGACCGCGCCGAACATCAGCTGCGGGCGCATCGACGGCAACGTGATGAACCAGAGTTCCTGCCAGCGGTTCTTGATCCCGTCGACCGCCGCCGCCTCGTAGAGTGAATGGTCGATACCCTGCAGACCCGCGATGAACGCGAGGAACGCGGTACCGAGCGACGTCCAGAGGGCGACCACGATACAGAGCGGCATGACGAGATCCTCGTTCTTGAACCAGAGGATCGGTTTGGAGATCACGTCGAGTTTCAGGAGCACCGCGTTCGCCCAGCCGTAACTGTCGGCCGAGAAGAGGACGCCCCAGATCGTGTAGACACCGCCAGAGATCGACGGCGCGTAGAAGACCAGCGTCACGACCGCACGGATCTTCGGCGGAAGTTCGTTGATGAACCACGCGATGAACAGAGCCATCAGGTAGGATACCGGCCCCGTGATCGCCGCGAAGATCAGCGTGTTCCTGGCTGCGATCAGGAAGATCTCGTCGTCCAGGATCAGACGCTGGAAGTTCGAGATCCCCTTGAAGTGCGGCCACTGCAACATGTTGAAGTCGGTCAGCGACAGGATCATGGACAAAAAGACCGGAAGAACGGTGAAGATGAAGAAGAGGATCAGGAACGGTCCGACCATCAGGTAGGCGACCTTGTTCTTCTTCATTTCTCTCCAGATATACTGCCGGCGGGTCGTTTCACGCGCGATGGGGCGCATCTCCCCCGTTACGGGATCTTTGATCATACCGGGGTCGTCTTTCTTCTTTTTGAAGATCCCCGTGATCTTCCCGATCACAAAGAGCACGCCCGATTTGATCTTAGCGCCGATCGCTTTGACGGCGCCAAGGAACCGTTCGGCAAAGGATTGCTTTCCTTGTGACATCGTTGTTCTCCTTACATTTTATAATAGAAGTCCACAGGACCGGAGATCATTCCGCATCTGCGGGAGGCGTTTCGCCGACGCCGAGCGTCTTCAGGTCGAACTCCTCGCGTTTCCGGGTCAATTCCGCGTTGATGGCCGGAACGTAGCTCAGGATCGCGTCAACGGGATCGACGCTCTTGTTGACAACGTCCAGGAAAGCGAAGTTGGTATACCGTGCGATGATGTAACTGCCGGGGTAGTTGACGATGGAGGAAAGGTGACGGATCTGCTCTTCGATCGCGTCGCGCTCCTTGGTCGTCCAGGACAGGAGCTTGATCGCGCCGAGGTTCGCCGCGGCGTACTTGGCGGACGGACCGATCAGGGCGACCATCCGGTTGCCGTAGGTCGCTTCGGTCTCCGCGCTGGTCTGCCACTTCATGAACGTCCACGCGGCTTCGGGATCCTTGCAGCCGTGGAGCATGATCGTCGCGCCGACGGAAGCGATCGAGTTGTAGTTCTTGGTGCCGTCCGCGCGGACCGTCGCCGGGATCCGGGTGAATTCCCAGAGCCCCTTGATCTCGGTCGCGAACACGGTCAGCGTGTTGTAGACGCCGACGTAGTCCGAAACGACCAGAGGCATCTCGCCGGTACGGAACCGGTTGGCGGCGTCGAAGTCGATCGGCATGCCGTAGTCGGTGTAGAGCCGCGTGCAGTACTGGAACGCATACAGCCCCTCGTTGGTATCAAGACCGACCTGCGCGCCGGCGTACTCGGGATTATCCTCGTACTTCCACATGCTCCCTCCGTTCTGATAGAGGAAGAAGTCGAGCGCAAGGGTGTAGGTGATACCGACCTCGAGGTTGTTGGACTGCAGGATCGGCAACAGCGCCAGCACCTCGTCCCAGGTGGTCGGGGCGGAGACCCCGAGACTGACGAGAGCGTCCAAACGGTAGTACATCATCGGGAAGTTCATCGTCAGAGGAAGTCCGTAAGTTTCGTTCAAAAGGGTCAGCGTATTGATCGCGGCGGGCGAGTAGACGTCGTCGGCGGTGTTCGGGGTCCCGTCAAGACCGTAGACCGCCTCGGCAAAGTCGTCGTTGCCGCGGATGGTGTCGATGGCGCCGCGGATCGCGTAGTTGATGACCGTCGCGCTGGCAAGACCGAGGTAGACGTCGGGGCCGCTGCGCGCCAGAACCGACGGGAGCAGGGTGCTTGCCGTGACCAGTTTCAGGGAGACCGGGATGCCGGTATTCTCGGTGAAGCTGCCGTCGATGATGGAGCGCCAGATCTTGGACTGGTCGCGTCCCTCGGCGACCCAGACGTGCAGGGCGTCGGAACTGACGCTCTCTTTTCTCGTGACGCCCATGTTGTCGTAGTCAATGAAGAAAGACATCACGAAAGATTTGATCTCAAAGCCGATGGACTGGAAGAAGTTCGCCTTTGCTTTCGGCTTTTTGGCGTCGCCCGACTGGATCACGATCTTGTCGACCGTCATCGACGAGGTCTTGGAGTCGTTGATCCAGGTACCGAGCGTACCGAGATAGGATTTCAGGTTGGTGACGTTCTTGGCGATCGCTTCCTCGGAGATACCCATCGTCGAAAGCAGGTTCGAGATGGTGACCAGGGTCGCGAGGTGCGAACCGTTGGTACCGCAGAGCGCCTCGAACTCCTCGACGATGTTCGCGAGGTTGACCGCCTCGTAGTTGAGCGCGTAGATCGCCTCCGGAATGTTGATCCGGAAGTCGTAGTCGCGGTCCTGGTCGGGGGTCGCGCCGGTCAGCTTGATGATGCTGAGGTAGGCGGCGTTGATCTCGCGGAGCGACGCCTCGACGCGCTGGATCTGATCCGCAAGGCTGCCGAACGACACCTCGACGTAGATGGTGTACTGCTGGTCTTTATTAAAATAGAAGAGAAATTCCTGATCACCGTCGCCGATGAACCGGGACTGCCATTTCTTTGAGAAATCGAAGCGGGTCTTGTATGCTTCCTCGTAGGGGACCGTGGGGATGCGGGAGGTCACGCCGTCGCCCTCGCCGTAAACGACGCCGGCGGCGGGGTCGCGGTTCTCGCTCCAGAGCCGGATGGTGCGGCAGACGAACATGCCCTGCAGCGCCGACTGCTGGAAGCGCATGGCGATGTTGTAGAGCCCGTCCTCCGAAACGGTGAAGTTGTACGCCGCCCACTGACCGATAGTGTTGTAGCTCTCCGCGCCGATGACGTTGAAGAGCTGCGCCTTTGCCGAGGAGGGCGAAGTGATCGCGGAGGTGCGGTCGCTGGTCATGAAGACCGAGTTGTCGGAAACGCGATCGGGCATCTCCGCCTCGATCACGGTCTTCGCGTTCTTGGAGACCTTTTCGGTGCCGTTCGGATAATGCGCGACGCTCTCCAGATACTTCTCCATGGTCGTCGCTTTGAACGGAGAGTCCTCGGTCGCGGCGAGAACGTCGATCTTACCGAAGATGACCGCCTCGCGCTCCGCCTCGAAGGTCAGGACGTTGTTCCCTTTTTCGAGGTAGAAGACGAAGTAGCCGTTCAGGTAGCCGACCGAGTCGGAGCAGACGTAGGTCCGCCACTCGTTGACCTGGACCAGTTCAGGCTGGATATCGTTGCCGTTGAGGTCGCGGGTAAAGTCCTTGCCGCCCTCTTCGTCGATCTCGTAGCCGTACTGCCAGTTTTTCGTAAAAACAAGGTAACTCGCTTCCGAAAAAGGAACCGAGTTGTTGATAAACAGTTTCCGCTGCACGCTGTTGACCGTTCCCGGAACGGTCAGATATTCGATGGCTATGTAGTAAAGCCCCGCGGACGGAACGTCGACCGGGAACGAGACCGAACCGGTATCGGACAGATAGACCGACCCGGCTTTCAGTTCGTCGGAGATCGACATGACGCCGAGCGCGGCAAGTTCCGCGTCGGTCATCTCGGAGAGCAGTCTGGATCCCCGCGCGCTGTACTGGACCCCCGCCGTCTTCTGATCCTCGACCGAGAGACCGGCGACAAGATCCGACGCCGTGTAGGGCGCGTACTTGCCGAGGTTCTCGACCGACTGGAAAGGCACGGTCAGGTCGACGGCAACGTCCGCTTCTCCGGGCGCACGGTCATGGTAGGCGTTGTAGTACTCGGAATACGAGATCGCATCCAGGTACTCCCGCATCCTTTCGATCGAGGACGCCGCCTCTTTCGCATCCTCGTCGGGTTCCTCCGACGAGGCGGGGGCAGACGCGGAGCCGATGACGACGATCGATCCGACACAGCAAAGCACTGCCAGGAAAAATGCGAGCAGCCGTGTCAGTTTGCTTGTTTTCATACGGTAGACCTCCAAAGATTTTCAGACCCGCAGGGGAGGAAATGGCATAGTTCTCCCATATAAGTCTGCGTGTATTTTAACATATACGCGAAAAAAAGTCAAGTTATATATTTTTTGAAGAACAGCAGTAAACAGGGAGAAAACGGCAGTTTCGGAGAGGGTTTGGGGTCCTCCGGGACACAAAAGACTGCTTCCCCGCCCGTCCGAGCGTGCCGTCCGACCCCGAAAACGGTAAAAAAGTAACTGAAAATAACGCGTCGAACAGAAGAAAGCCGCCGGAATACGCGATTTTTCGCGTCCCGCTTGCACCATTTGTTAATTTTGCGTTACTTTTTCTGAGCGGGACAGGTCTTGGATGCAGTATCTAAAAACGGTTTTGAATATTTGTGCGGGTTGCCCAAAAATCCGGCTTGATTTTCTACACCCGCGCCGTTTGGGTCGCATTGGCGTCACGCCGACCGAAAAACGCCCGGTCGGGTCCTCTTTTTTCTGTTCTTTCGCTTGACTTTGCGCCCGCGCGCGGGTATAATAGGAAATGGTAGAAAACCCATCCCCAAAATACGAGCGAAGAGAGCCGGTACGCGGCTCGGCAAGGAGAAATCATGTATTATATCGGCGTTGATCTCGGTGGGACTAATATCGCGATCGGTATCTGCGACAAGGAACTCAACATCATCGCGAAAGGGAGCGTCCCCACCAATCCGGACCGCGCCCCCGAGCTGATCGTAAAGGATATGGCGGATCTTTCGGCGAAGCTGCTGAAAGAGAAAAACATCCCGCTGGACGAGGTCGCCTCGGTCGGCATCGCCACCCCCGGCACGGCGAACAGCGATACGGGCGTGGTCGAATACTCGAACAACATCCCGTTCTTCCGCTTCCCCATCGCGGACGTTTTCAAATCTTTTCTTCCCGTCAAGCGCGTCCTGATCGAGAACGACGCGAACGCCGCCGCACTTGCCGAGGCGATCGCAGGCGCGGCGAAAGGGACCAAAAAATCGGTCATGATCACCCTCGGGACCGGGGTCGGCGGCGGCATCGTCATCGACGGCAAGGTCTACTCGGGCTTCAACCACGCGGCGGGCGAACTCGGGCACACCGTCATCGAGTTCAACGGGCGTCCCTGCTCCTGCGGACGGCGCGGCTGCTGGGAGGCGTACAGTTCCGCCACGGGTCTGATCAATATGACCCGCGAAAAGGTGAACGAGTGCAAGATCAAGGGCATCCCGTCCCTGATGGTCGACGAGTTCGACGCGACCGGGCGGGTCTCGGCGCGCACCGCGTTCTCCGCAATGAAAAAAGGCGACAAGGTCGGCGCGGACGTCGTGAACGAGTATATCGCCTACCTCGCCTGCGGCATCACGAATATGATCAATATCTTCCAGCCCGAGGTCCTGTCGATCGGCGGCGGGATCTGCGGGGAGGGCGACAACCTGCTGAAGCCCCTGCTCGAGATCGTCAAGACCGAACAGTACACGCGCAAATCCCCCGCCAAGTGCGAGGTCAAGATCGCGAAACTCGGCAACGACGCCGGGATCATCGGCGCGGCGGGACTGGGTCTGTAAGGAAAAGTTGCCCCGGAGTGCATAAAGACCCGTTTTCCGGGGGAAAGATAATCCAAACCGAACATAGAAAGGAAAGGAACAGGACCATGAAAAAAACCATCAGAGGGATCGAGTACGACACCGCGACGGCGACCCCGGTCAAAAAGAACACGCACGGCTTCTACGGCGATCCGGCGGGATACGAGGAAACGCTCTACGTGACCGGGGACGGACGCTATTTCGTCTACACCAACGGCGGAGAGGCGTCGCCCTACCCCGTCGAGAAGATCTCCTGCATCGCCAAGGCAAAGGTCGACGCGTGGCTGGAGAGCCACCAGGGCTGACGCCCGGCACGGAGCGCACTTACCTGCGTTTCTGACGACCGCCCCCCCTGATCTCGGCGTGCGTTTCGCGTGACGTGCCGCACGCCCGTGCGGCGTGATGCGGGCGTCTTCCGCCGCCGTGACGTTTGCGCTTCGGCGCAAGTGAAGCGCCTCCCGTCGGAATTCCGACGGGAGGCGCTTTATTAACCGAAGAAAAAAGAAAGCGGCGGGCGAGAAACGCCCGCCGCCGTTTTGTTTTCCGTATCGTTTTCAAAGGTCCCCGTCGAGAGAGAGCGGGAGCGAGAAGCCCGAGAAGCCGGGATCGGGTTCGTCGTCCCCCGCTTCGGGCGTGACGAGGACGTCGGAGAACTCCTCGATCATATAGGCGGAGAGGTAGGCGCGGACCGCGTCGTCCGCCGCTTCCCCGCTCTTCAGAGCGACGCGCAGATCGTAGAAGTCCGGGATCTCGGGATGGAGCGCGTAACGCCCCGCGATCAGGTACACCCCGCACTCCTTGACCTGCACACGCTCGACGGTGCCGCGCACCTGCTCGCTGTACACGCCGTAGAGCGGCAGTTTTTTCGCAAGGAACGGGCGGGCGACCTCGCGGGTGAACCGCTCGTAGTCGAACGCCCCGCCGGGCAGAGCGGCGCGCTCGGGGGTCAGACTGCGCGCGGGGAGCGAGAACGCCGAAGTCGGGATCACGACGGCGGGCAGGCGGCGGGAGAGCTCGTCCGCGAGCGCGGCGATCTTCTCGTCGTCGTCGCCGTCCAGCGCAACGTAAAAGCGCGCCATCCCGTTGCTCTCGTCGCGGATCAGATCCCCGAGCCGGTCGGCGGCGTCGGCAAATGAAAACCGCTTCATCCTCTCTTATCCTCCAATTCGCGGAACAGCTCGATCTGTTCCCCGTCGGGTCCGTAGACGAACGCGACGCGGATGGTCGCCAGATACGGGCGCGACGAAAGCTCCACGGTCTTCGGCGCGGTCATCGGGAGGGCGCCCGCCGCAAGCGCGGTCCGGTAGGCGGCGTCCACGTCGTCGACCTGCATGGCGAAATGGATCCATTTGCCGTTCTCGGAGAACTCTTCCCCGCCGTTTGCAAAGATCTCGATCTTTCCGCCGCCGCCGATCTCAAACAGGGCGATGGACTTTTCCCCCTCGCCCCACGCAAGGACCTCTTTCATCCCGAGCGCGGTATAGAACGCGCGGCTCCTGTCAAAATCCGCCGCTTTCAGTCCGACGTGGTGAAAACCCAGTCCCGCGATGATCTGATTTGCCATTTTTGCTCTCCTTTTGGTCCCCGGGCGGGGACATAAAACGACCGCAACGGCAGACCGTTTGAAAAGGTCGCCGTTGCGGTTTCAAAACCGTAGATAAGGTCAGGCTCTCCGTCTTGCGGTGTTCGCGAACTGGAAGACCACGCCGAGCAGACCGACCACAGCGCCGATGATCAGGGCGACGGTCAGAGCGTTCAGCCCGAGCCCGAGTTTGCTCGTGACGTCGAAGATCCGCGCGACCAGGGCGTTGTCCTCGAGCAGGGGTTTCTGGATCGCGGCGATCAGCGAGGTGAGCTGCACGATGGCGAGCATACCGCCGAAGAGGCCGGTGATCAGAACGATGATGACCTTGAGGAGGAGGAACGCGAGGATCGCGGCGCCGACCGCGATCAGGATGCGGAACAGCAGCGCGTTGTTATACGAAGCAAGATAGGGTGCAGAGAAGAGATAGCCGGCGTAGCCGACGGCGATCACGACCGCCGCCTTGAAGAAGAACTGGGTCAGGAGCAGACCCGCGATACCGAGGATGGCGGCGATGATGGTCTGCACGACCGGGACGTTCGCCATCGAGGGGATCAGGTTCTCGAGCACGGGGTACAGGAACAGACCGCCGACGAAACCGCCGACGAAACCGATCAGAGCAAGTTCGATACGGAAGAGCCGATAACCGAAGAAGCACTCGATCAGGGCGATCACACCGATGATGATCCACCAGTAACCCTTGATGTTCCCCAATCCGTCAAAGGCAGATTTGCACGCCGCCCCGATGTAATTGGCGCCCTCCAGTTTCTCGATCCCCTTGTCAATGTATCCGCGGATCATCGCCACTCCGTTCTTCGCGGCTTCTGCAGCATCCGCCTCTCCGGCGGCGAAGCCGACGACGGTGAAGAGCAGCAGGACCGCAAGAAGGATCAGGACGAATGCGGAACGCCGATTTTGGGTTGCAAGTTTCATTGTCTTTCTCCTCTTCCAGGGTGAAGGCGGCCGTCCTTCCGACCCTAATTCTCTCGTAGTATATATATTATAGCACCTCGATTGTGAAAAAGCAAATGTTTTTTTGCGAATTTACTAAAAAAATCTTTTCATAGAATACGCTTGATTTTCGGGCACCGGAATGGTATAATGATTATGTATCTTTTTTGGGCGGAGGGAGCAATGAAAAACCTGACTTTCCGGAAGCAGTTGACCATCTTCGTCTTCTGCGCCGCGATCCTCACCGGATGCGTTCTGATCGGGTTTCTGATCGACCGTTCGGTCACCGCGAATAATCTGTTCGGGCGGATCATCAGTATCCTTTCGCCTTTCATTGCGGGCGGCATCATCGCGTTCATCCTGAAGCCCCTCTGCAATCTGCTCGACAAACCGATCGGCGTTTTCTTCACCAAAAAGGTCTTCCGCCGCTCGCTCGAGCGCGGCACGACCACCGAACGCCGGGTGATGAAACGCGCCGACAACGTCAGCATTTTCCTTTCGGTCCTGATCTTCTTCCTCGTCATCGCCGCCCTCCTGCTCGCCGTCATCCCACAGCTCTACGACAGTATCGTGCGGCTGATCAACAGCATCCCCAACTGGATCGAGAACTTTACCGCGTGGCTGTCCCGCTTTATCGGCGAGGACAACCCCGAACTGCGCGACACCCTGCTGGAGCAGGCGGACAAATTCTCGCAGGGGTTGACCAAGTGGCTGACCACCGCCGTCGAGCCGGCGCTCGCCGATCTCACGTCGGGCAATTTCACCTCGATCTTCAGCAAACTGAACCCGGTCGTCGCCGTCGGACGGCGGATCGTTACCGCGCTCCTGAACGTGGTCGTCAGCATCGTGGTCATCATCTACACGCTCGCCAACCGCAAGAAATTTGCCAAACAGGGCGTTTTGATCGTCAACGCGGTCTTCCCCGACAAGTGGGCGAAGATCCTGCTTGACGAGTTCAACTACGCCGACAAGGTCTTCTCGGGCTTCATCTCCGGGCGGATGCTGGACTCGCTGCTCGTCGGGGTGCTGATCTTCATCGCCACGACCATCTTCGGCGTGCCGCAGGCGATACTGATCTCGATCTTAATGGGTATGTCCCAGATGATCCCGTTCTTCGGTCCGTATATCGGCGCCGTTCCCTCCTGCCTCATCATCCTGATGATCGACCCGATCAAGGTGATCTACTTCTTGATCCTCGTCATCATCATCCAGCAACTCGACGCCAATATCTTCGACCCGCTGATCGTCGGGAACTCGATCGAAATGTCGAGTTTCTGGGTCCTGTTCTCGGTGATCCTGTTCGGCGGGCTGTTCGGGTTCCCCGGACTGCTCATCGGCGTTCCGACCTTCACCATTTTCTACGATATCGTCCGGAAACTGACCGACTACTGGCTCGGCAAACGCGGCAAAGCCGAACTGGCGGAGGACTACCGTCGGCACTATCACAATCCCGGGGACGATCCCGGGCTGCTGCGTGAGAGAGCGCGGAAGTACCGCCGCGACCGCCGCCATACCAAAGAGGAACAGAAGCGCATCTCGGAACTGGTCACCGAGGCGCGCGAGAGCGGGACCACCGAGGCGGCGATCCCTTTAATGACCGTGATCGACGAAGAGACGCCGGATGATGCGGCGATCGAAACCGTGGTCGAAAAAGCCATGACCGACGATGCGGAAAGCGCCCCGGCGGCGCCGGAAAGTACGCCCGAAGCGCAAAGCGACGCGTCGGGCGCCCCGGAGGCATCCTCCGCCGCTTCCGACGAAAACCCCTCCCCTGCTCACGCGGAAAACGGCACGTCCGAGGAAGCGGAGAGCAACAGCGCCCCGGTCGAGACCGTAAAAAAGAAGACCGGAAAAGCGAAAAATAAGTAAAACCGACCCCGCTTCCGGGCGGTGGGACTGACCGTTCCGCCCGGGGGCGGGTTCGTTCCGAAAAACGAAAACGACAAGAGAAAGGGACCTTGTATCCGATATGACCATTCTTTTGCAAACGCTGCAGCTGATCTGTGGACTTGCCCTCTTCCTTTACGGTATGAACGTGATGGGCGACGCGATGAAGCGGATCGGCGGATCGCGGATGAAATCCATTCTGTCGAACGCCACGTCCGACCCGCGCAAGGGCTTTTTGCTCGGGCTTGGGGTGACGGCGCTGGTGCAGTCGAGTTCCGCGACGACGGTCATGGTCGTCGGCTTCGTCAACTCGGGGCTGATGACGCTGAGCCAGACGGTCGGGGTCATTATGGGCGCCAACGTCGGCAGCGCGTCGACGGCGTGGCTGACCGGCCTTTCGGTGATCAACGGCGGGGCGGACGGCGTTCTCGGCTATCTTAATCTGCTGAAGCCGACCTCCTGGATGCCGCTGCTCGCGATCGTGGGGCTGTTCATCACGATGACGACCAAAAACGACCGCAAGAAGAATATCGGACACGCCCTGCTCGGCTTCTCGGTTTTGATGGTCGGGATGGAGTATATGGCGCAGGCGGTCGACCCCTTAAAAGACAGCGAGGGCTTCCATTCCCTGCTCACGATGTTCAAGAACCCGGCGCTCGGCATCCTTGCCGGTCTGGTTTCGACCCTGGTCGTACAGTCCTCCGCCGCCTCGATCGGTATTCTGCAGGTGCTGGCGACGACGGGCGGGATCACCTACGGCACCTCGATCCCGATCATCATGGGTCTGAATATCGGTACCTGCGTGACCGCGATGCTCTCCTCGATCGGCGCGAACAAGAACGCGCGCCGGACCGCGCTGATCCATCTGTATTTCAACGTTCTGGCGGCTGTGCTGTGGCTGATCGTGTATCTTGTCGTGACCGCCGTCGTGGATATTCCTTTCCTTGCCCATCCGGTCGATACCTGGTGGGGCATCGCCGCCGTGCACACGGTGTTCAAGATCGTGTCGGTCCTGTCCCTGGCGCCTTTCTCCCGGCTGATCGAGCGGCTTGCGTACAAGTCGGTGCCGGAGGATAAGGGTGAGGACAGCATCGACCTTTTGGACGAGCGTCTGTTTTTGACCCCGACCGTCGCCGTCGAACGGGCGACCGAGGTCACCGAAAAGATGGCGGTCATCTCCTGCGAGGCGTTCCGGCTGTCGCTGGGGCTGATCGGTCGGTACGACGAGAAGATCGCCGCGACCATCCGGGATTTCGAGAACAAAGCCGACCTCTACGAAGACAGTCTGGGCAGTTATCTGACCAAACTCTCGTCCACCCGCGACCTGCCCGAGCGCGAGAGCCGGCAGGTGACGATGCTGCTCCACCTGATCGGGGATTTCGAGCGCATCTCCGACCACGCCGTCAACCTGGTCGAGTCGGCGGAGGAGATCAAGGACAAAAAGGTCGTTTTCTCAAGCGAAGCGAACCGGGAACTCTCGATCATGTACGGCGCGGTCGACGAGATCCTGACGCTGGCGACCGACAGTTTCACCAAGCAGGATCTGCACGCCGCCTCTCTCGTCGAGCCGCTGGAACAGGTGGTCGACTACCTGCGCGACGAGATCAAGCTCCAGCACATCCTCCGGCTCCAGAAGAGCGAGTGTTCCATCGAGCACGGGTTCGTGCTCGCGGACATTCTAACCAACCTGGAGCGCGTGTCGGATCACTGCTCCAACGTCGCGGGGCTGATCCTGGAGACCTCGTCGCACGACGACGTCGGGATGCACCAGTACCTCCGCAACGTCCGCGCCGGCGGCGAGGGCTTCAAGTGGAATTACAAGGAGTATCTGAAGAAATACTCGCTCGGCGTCGGGACGCCCCCGGAGGGGATCGAAACCGACGGTCCGACCGCCTGACCCGGCTCTTTTGCCAAAGGCGCAAAACGCCCGCTCCGCCCGCCCAAAAAGAGCAAAAATCTTTTCAAAAAAGGGTTGACAAAACGCCCCCCGTCGTGTATAATATCATTCGTCACGCGGGAGTGGCGGAACTGGCAGACGCGCACGTTTGAGGGGCGTGTGGATTTTCCATACGGGTTCAAGTCCCGTCTCCCGCACCAA